>JANNEJ010000268.1:0-2868 GCA_031378585.1 Acidobacteriota bacterium
ATCGCGGTGCTGACCGGCGGCAAGGCCATCACCGAAGACCTCGGCGTGAAGCTCGAGAACATCAAGATCGAGGATCTCGGCAAAGCCAAGAAGGTCACGATCGACAAGGACAACACGACGATCATCGAGGGCGCAGGCGACACCAAGGCCATCGAAGGCCGCGTGAAGCAGATCCGCATGCAGGTTGAAGAGACCTCGTCGGACTACGACCGCGAGAAGCTCCAGGAACGCCTGGCGAAGCTCGTGGGCGGCGTCGCGGTCATCAAGGTTGGCGCGGCCACCGAGACCGAGATGAAGGAAAAGAAGGCGCGCGTGGAAGATGCCATGCACGCCACCAAGGCGGCCGTCGAAGAAGGCATCGTCCCTGGCGGCGGCGTGGCGCTGTTGCGCGCGAGCAAGGCCCTCGACGGGCTCAAGCTCGAAGGCGATCAGGCCGTGGGCGTGGCCATCATCCGGCGCGCCATCGAAGAACCCTGCCGCTGGATTGCCACCAACGCTGGACACGAAGGTTCGATCGTCGTGGCCAAGGTGAAGGAAGGCAAGGGCGACGAGGGCTTCAACGCAGCCACCGACGTCTATGAGGACCTGGTCAAGGCCGGCGTCATCGACCCCGCCAAGGTCGTGCGCAATGCCCTGCAGAACGCCTCATCCATCGCCAGCCTGCTGCTGACGACCGAAGCTATCGTGGCCGAGATTCCTGAAGACAAGAAGGAATCGGGCGGCGGCGGTATGCCCGGCGGCGGCATGGGCGGGATGTACTAGACAGCGGGTCTCGGGGCTCGGGTCCCGGGCACAGACACGAACGGCCCGAAGGGTTCGCCCTTCGGGCCGTTAACTTTTTCGGCCCGCTAGCGCGCACGGCCTTTCGGGGGTGAGTTGCGTGGTGAACGCCCGGCGTCGCGAGTCCCGGACCCCGAGCCCCGCTGGGGGTTCGCTCAGGGCCTCATCGTACGAAGCGAACCCTGAACAACTTCGGCCAGAGCTTACCGGTAATGAGGAACGTCTCATTCGACGCGTCGTACGCGATGCCGTTGAGCACGTCGGTGCCGTATCGCTCCGCCGGATTGAGCAGCCCAGACGCATCGATGGACGCCGTCACGGTCCCGGTCTTCGGGTCGACCCGCACGATCCGGTCGGTCATCCAGACGTTGGCATATACCTGAGGACCGACGCACTCGAGTTCATTCAGCTGGTCCACCGGACGGCCCTCGTCCCGCACCATGACTTCGCGCGTCTGCCTGAACGTCTCCGGACCCCTGAACGACAGCCGGGCACTGCCGTCACTCATCACAAGCTCATGTCCGTCGTAGCAGAGCCCCCAGCCCTCGCCGGTGTAGGCAAGCGACGGGCCTTTCTTGAAGGTGTCGCGGTCGTAGGTGTAGGCCGTCTCGTGCTTCCAGGTGATCTGGAAGAGCCTGCTGCCCACGAGTGCGAGGCCTTCGGCAAACACCGGCGCGGCCACGTCTAGACGCCGCACCACCTTGCCGGTCGCAAGGTCTACTTCCCGGAGGCTCGAACGGCCCTCGAGCCCCGTGCTCTCGAAGAGCCGTCCGCCCGCCAGGACCAGGCCCTGCGTGAACGCGCCAGGGTCGTGCGGATACGTCTGCACCACTTGCACGCGCAGCCGCTCAACGCCAAGCCGCTGCTCTACAGCGGCCACGACCGCGGGGCTGCCGCCCCGGGCCTCAGCCTGTCCCGTCACGCCGCAGCCCCCGAAGATGGGCAACACGGCCGCCAGTGCGACGCTCGACAGAAGGGATGTAGATCGGCGCACGTGAATGCTCCTGGACTAGCGCAACGTGAACGTCAGTTCGATCGTGATGCGCACGGCCACCGGCTCGCCCTGCCGCGTACCAGGCATGAAGCGCCACTGCCGCGCGGCCTTCACGGCTTCCTGATCGAGGCCGAAGGTGGAATCGAGCGACCGCACGACTTCCACGCGTCCCACCGTGCCATCCGGGAGCACGATGCAGCGCAGCCACACGACGCCTTGCACCTTGGCGCGCATCGCCTCGGCCGTGTAGGCCGGTTTGACTTCTCTGACCACACGTGGCGCCGTGACACCATTCCCAATCTCGTACTCGCCGCCGCCGGTTCCGGCCGTGTTGCCAGCTCCCAGTCCGCGGCCATCGCCGGCTCCGGAGCCACCGCCGGTACCCGTGCCGCCGCCGCCGCCCGAGCCGCTGCCGGCCGAAGTCGACGCGGCCGGCTCTGCGGTAATTGCTCCCGGCGCCTCGGTGACCGCCGCGGCCGTCTGCACCGCCGGGATCGCCGTTTCCTGGGGCGGCTCCTCCACGGGAGGCGCCTTTACCGGCTCGGGCTCGATTTCGACCGGCACGCTGACCTTTTCGACGCCGGCCAGCTCAACCTTCCTGGCAGGCTCTGGGGTGTTGTCGCCCCCGCCGCCCCCGCCGCCCCCGGGGCCCTCTTCGACGAGCCACACGATGTCCTCGGGCAACCGGTCGGGCAGAATCTCCGCGAGCTGCGCCCGCGGGAGGAACCGCATGACCAGCACGACCAGCACGACCATGGCAAGGTGAGTGGCCACCGAGACGCCCACTGCCCCTCCGAGGCGACGTTGCTCGAAGTCGAGTGACACCTCAGCCGGACGGTCGAGCCGTACGTGGGTCGGCCCAGTGGGCCCTCGGCGAGCGGGAACGGCCGTGCTCTGTGGGTCAGACATGCGCGATTAGCAGTGAGTCAGGCGGCGCAACCCCAATTCTGACCGACCGTTCTCCGTGGAGACAAGTGCAAAGCGCACGCCACGTGCGCGCGGCGCCAGGTCTCTGCTTGTTTGACGCTGCCGGGCACCGATTGGACGCACGCGGAGCCGTGAGCGACAGTGCTAGAATCCAGACCATGTCCATG
>JANNEJ010000508.1:0-8846 GCA_031378585.1 Acidobacteriota bacterium
GGCCTGCGGGTGCTCATCGTGGATGACAACCGCACCACGCAAACGGTGTTCGAGGATGTACTGCGCCAGTGGCAGGCCGTGCCTGGCACTGCCGACGCCGCTGACGGCGCGCTGACGATGCTGCGCGACGCGGCTGCGTCCGGCACGCCGTGGGCCGTGACGCTGATCGACGCGCAGATGCCCGGCGTGGATGGTGCCAGTCTGGCACGAGAGATTCTGCGCGATGCCCGTCTGGCGTCCACCAAGGTGATCATGCTCACTTCGGCCGGCATCCCGCAGCGCCCGCAGCGACGGCAGGCCGACCTGGCCATCGCGGCGCGGCTGAGCAAGCCGCTGAAGCAGTCGGAGCTTCGCGAGGCGCTGCTGAACGTGACGGCGCCAGTTCAGGCCCCGCGCCGCACGCGCGCGGCCCGCGACCCTGGCCGACGCGGCCAGCGGCGGCTCGACATCCTGGTCGTCGAGGACAACGCCACGAACCAGGCGCTCGTAGCGCACGTGCTCGGCCGCCGGCGTCACCGCGTCACACCCGTGACGACGGGGCGAGACGCAGTGGCGGCCGCCACGAGCCGCGCGTTCGACCTGATCCTGATGGACGTGCAGATGCCCGGCATGGACGGGTTCGAGGCCACTGCAGCCATTCGCGCGCACGAATTGGGCACGGGTCGGCGCACGCCCATCGTGGCGCTCACGGCGCACACCACGGCGAGCGACCGCGACCGGTGTCTTGCGGCCGGGATGGACGCGTTTGTGGCCAAGCCGCTTCGCCCGGTGACGCTGCTGGCCGCCATCGACACGCTGGTGCCGCTCGGTGTCGTCGGCAATCCGGATGTGGGCGCGGTCATGTCTTCGGGCGCCTCATCGGCGGCCGATGCCGAGGAGCGCGTCGACCTGGCGTCGTTGCTCGACGCCTTCGGGCACGACCGGCAGCTGGTCGACGAGACGGTCGCGGTGTTCCTTGCCGACCTGCCCGCGCAGCACGCCGCGCTGTCTGCCGCCGTAGCGGCCGGTGAGGCCGGCGCCATTGCCCGCGCCGCCCATTCGCTGAAGGGCGCCGTGGGGCTGTTCTCGACGGGCGCGGCGTATCAGGCCGCACGCGCGATGGAAGACGAGGCGCGCACGGGCGTGGTGACGCGGGCCGCCTCACAGGGCGAGACGCTCGCGCGCGCGCTGACCCGCCTTGCCGAGGCCCTGCGGTCGCTAGGTCGCGAACCCAGCACGTCCGCTCCGTAGCGCGGGCTGCTATGGCACCGGGCGCGCGGGCGGGGCAGGGGTGGCGCCGAAGTGACTCGCCACAATGGCGCCAATGCGCGCCTCGGCATCGTGCAGCGCGGCGGTCGTGCCGCGGTGATGGCCGGCAAAGATCACGAGCACCACGGGCTGGCCCTTGATCCACAGGATCCCCGCGTCGTTGGCCACCCACGGCTGTCCGTCACCCGTCTTGTGGGCCACCTCCACGTCGCCACCCAGGTCGCGCGGGATGCGGTTGTTGACCTGCTGCTTCTTGAGGACCTCGATCATGAGCGCGCTTGCGTCCTTCGACACCAGCTCGCCCCGGGCCATCATGGCGAAGAGCCGGCCCATCTCGCGAGCCGTGCTCCGGCCGAAGTACAGTCCTGTGTCTTCGATCACGCGGCGAAACGCCTCGCTCACGCGCGCGTCGCCGAACGTCGCGAAGGGGAAGCCGACCGTCGTGTCGCCGGGGGCGTCCGCGTACGACGGATCGAGCGCCGCGAGCCACAGTCGATCCCACTCCAGGTCCGAGAACCGGATCCGCGTGTTCGGCAACCCCAGTTGTGCCATGTGCGCCGTCACCGCCTCGCGTCCCACCAGATCGCCGAGCGCGTCGGTGGCCACGTTGTCGCTGATGATCGTCATCAACGTGAGCAGGTCCTTCACCGTCGGCTGCAGCCCGGCGTCGAGCGCGTAGAGCACGCCCGACGGGATGCGCGCCTGATCCTTGCGCAAGGTGATGCGGTCCGATAGCGCCAGCGTGCCGTCGTGCACCCGTTGCAGCACGGTGGCCATGATGGGCACTTTGATGACGCTGAAGGTCTCATACGACGCGTCGGCGTCGATTGCCACCGTTTCGCCCGTGCCCAGGTGCTGCACGTAGACCGCCATCCGTCCATCGACGGTCTCGCGCACGGCGCGCAGCCTCGCCTCGAGTGACGCTGCGCGGCCGGCCAACGGACCTGGCAGCATCTGGGTGGCGCGGTCCACGAGTGCCACGTTGGCGTCCACCTTCGAGACGAGCAGGTCGAGCTGGGCCTTGGCCAGCGTCCAGTTCTTCGCCTCGGCGGCTTCCGTCACACCGGGCAGACTCATGGCCGCGTAGGTGTAGCGCGGCGCGTACAGCAGGTGCTTGAACCAGGGACGTCCGGGAATGCCCTCGTCGTGAAGCCAGGTGCGCTCGAAAGCGAGCAACTCGTGGTTCACCCGGTCGCCGACCTCTGGCAACAGCGTGCCGGCCGCCAGCGCCGTGTCGAGGCGGTGCGTGAACCGCTCCCCAGCCGCGCGCAGGCGCTGCACGGCGGCCACCAGCGGCTGCGTGTCGAGACGCGCGGGCAGGTCCGGGACGGCGTCGAGCGCGCGGACGAAGTCGCGAATCGACGCGGCATATGAGGGGATGTCGTGCGGCAGGACCTCGGCGTTGGCGAGCCGCAGCGCCACCGTGCCCCAGAGCTGCGTCATGAGGTGCGCGTACGCGAAGCCGGGATCGCCGATCGCCTGGACCCAGTGGTGACTGTCGTAGGCCGAGTGGTACACGCCGTACGGGCCGTTGAACTGCAGCTCGACGACCGGCATGCCGACATGGTTGATGAAGACGGTGTGGTCCGAGCCGCTCCCGATCTTCGTGGTGACGAGTGCCTGGTCAGGCCGGGCGCCAGTGGCCGGTCCGCTCGCCGCGTCGCGCGGACGGCGCCACGCCTCGTAGAGCGACGTGCCCGAGGGGTCGCGCAGGTCCTTCGTGACGTCCACGATCATGGGCGCCAGCGAGCCCACAGCCGACACGTCGAGGTTCGGACCGGAGGCCGCCGAGTCGACATTCAGGTACGCCACGGCTTTCTGTCGCAGCTCGTCGCGGAAGTGCTCGCCCCACTCGGTGGATCCAGTGAGCGTCACCTCTTCTCCGTCCCACGCGCCGAAGACCAGGGTGCGCTTCGGACGTATGCCCTGCTGCTTCAGTGCGCCGAGCGCCTTGGTCAGCTCCATCATCGACGCCGTGCCGCTCGACGGGTCGACGCCGCCAAAGACCCACGCGTCGTGGTGGTTTCCGAGCACCACCCACTCGTCGGGGCGGTCGCTGCCGCGGATGCGGCCTTCGACGACGTAGTTGGGCTGCACGTCGGTCTTCATGTCGATGCGCACGTGCAGCGTTGCGTCGGCGCCGCCGAGGCGATAGTCGATCGGCAGCTGGCCCTTCCAGTCCAGCGGCGCCGCAGGGCCGCCGAGCTTCTCGAGAATTGGCTGGATGTCGCGATACGACATCGGCAGCGCCATGATCTTGGGGATCGACACGGCGTCTGCCGCGGCGATACGCTTGGCCCCCGGCAGCGACGCCCAGCCTGGCGTGAGCGGATCGCCTGGCACGATGTAGTCGTAGGCGATGCCGCCGCGCTGCAGGTGGCTCGCAGGTCCCCACGGACCTTTGGGATAGACCGCGCCTTGCCCGTAGCCGTCTTGCGCCGGATCGGAGTAGACGATCAACGCGGCCGCGCCCACGCGCTCGGCCGTGAGCGCCTTGAAGCCCCGGTAGCTGTAGGGGTTCGAGTAGCGCACGATGACGATCTTGCCTTTCGGATCGATGCCGTGTGCGCGGAGCACGTCGTAGTCGGCTGGGTTGCCGCTGTTGGCGTAGACGACCGGCGCCGTCACGTTGCCCGATGCCGAAAACGACGTCCACGCGCCGCTGATGCCCTTCTGCGACGAGTCGGGATCTTCGGGAATCGGGTCTTCGCGCAGCGAGGGCCGGTAGCGCACGGGCGACACCATCTCGACCGACACGGTGCGGGGGTTCGACGACAGCACGTCGTAGCGCCGGATGACGACGTCCTCGAGTCCCTGCGCCTGCCACTGCGCCGCGATGTAGTCGGCGATCTCCTTCGTGCGGGGTGAGGTGGCCGGATGCGGCGACTTCGTGAAGTAGCGGTGCCAGGTGCGGATCGACTCCGGCGCAGGCAGCGCGCGAAAGCGTGCCTCGACCTGGCGCTCGGCCGCCGCGCCTGCTGGCGAGAATCCGCGCATCGGCTCGACGGGCGCCGGGACGGCCTGACGGCCGGCCACGACGCCGCTGTGTGCCAGTACTGCACAAGCGACGATCGCGGTGAGCGCCGCGACGAGGCGCGAGACGAGTTGGAAGCGTGTCACCGCGGCATCCCGCCAATGGCGATGAGCTTGGTCTCCAGGTATTCCTCGAGGCCCTCCGCGCCCGATTCGCGGCCCAGGCCGCTTTCTTTCCATCCGGCAAACGGCGCTTCGGTCGCCTGCGGCGTCCACTCGTTGACGCCGACCAGTCCGAACTCCAGCCGCTCGGCCACGTGCAGCGCGGTAGGCAGGTGGTTGGTCCAGACGTAAGCGGCCAGCCCGTAGCGCGTGCGGTTGGCAATGGCGATCGCGTCCTCGACGCCGTCGAACGTGCTCACGGGCACCACCGGCCCGAAGATCTCGTCGCGGTAGAGCGGCGCGTCGGGCGTGAGACCAGACACGACGGTGGGCTGATAGAAGTAGCCCTGGTCGCGTCCAGCGGATCGCTCGCCGCCCACGTCCACGCGTGCGCCGCCGGCGCGAGCGCCGCTGACGAGCGCCTCCACCCGGTCACGCTGCTTCGCGTTGATGAGCGGCCCGACCTGCGTCTTGGGATCCAAGCCGTCGCCGACGCGCAGTGCTCCGGCCGCTGCGGCCATCCGTTCGATGAACGCCGGAGCTGCCGCGGTCGATACGAGGAAGCGTTGCGGCGAGACGCAGACCTGGCCGCCGTTGCGGAACTTCGCCGCCGTGGCGCCGGCCACGACCTGATCGAGATCCACGTCGGGGAAGATGAGCACCGGCGCGTTGCCGCCGAGTTCGAGCGACAAACGCGTGACGGTCTTCGACGCGCCGTCCATCAGGAGCTTGCCGACCCGCGTGCTGCCGGTGAAGTGGATCTTCGCCACGGCGGGATGCGCGAGCATGGCCTGTCCCATCGGGCCCGGATCGCCGTTCACGAGGTTCACGACGCCCTTGGGCGCCCCGGCCTCCGTGAGTAGGCGCGCGACGTTCATGCCGCTCATGGGCGTGAACTCCGAGGGGCGGATTACGATCGTGCATCCGGCAGCCAGGGCCGCGCCGCCTGCGCGCGCGATGTTCCAGGCGGGGAAGTTCCAGGCCGTGATGAGACCGACCACGCCCAGCGGCTGCTTCAGCACGAGCAGGCGTTTGGTGGACGTGCGCGCGGGGATGACGCGGCCGTAGGCGCGCTTGCCTTCCTCCGCGAACCACTCGAAGAGGTCGGCGGCTGCCAGCCATTCGCCGCGCGCCTGCAGGAGCGGCTTGCCGCTTTCGAGCACCGTGGTATGCGCCAGTCCGTCGACGCCGGCGCGGATGAGGGCGGCGGTCTTGTCGAGCACGGCGCCTCGCTCGTACGGCGTGGCGCGGCTCCAGCCGGGGAACGCCGCGTGGGCCGCCGCGATCCCAAGGTCGCAGTCGGCGGCGGTGCCGAAGGGCACCGTCTGCACGACCTGTTCGGTGGCCGGGTTCAGCACGTCCCACGTGCCGCCGTTGATGGCGTCGCGCCATTCGCCGTTGATGAGCTGCTGATACGTCATATGCGTTGGTAGACGATGCGTCCGCCGAGCATCGTCATCTCCACAGACAGCGTGGGGAGCTCATCGGGCGGAGTCGTGAGCGGATGGCCGGACAGCACGGCGAGATCGGCCCACATGCCCGGGGCGATGGTGCCGATCCGGTCCTCGAGACCGACCGCGACAGCACCGCCTCTGGTGTAGGCGTTGAGGGCCTCGGCCGCGGTGATGGCCTGCTCCGGCGCGATGAGGTGGCCCTCCCGGTCGCGTCGGGTGATCGCGGCCCTCATGCCCGCCAGCGGGTTGTCGTTCTCGACCACGGGCGCGTCCGACGACAGCGCCACCGTGACCCCGGCGTCGAGCATCGCGCGCAGCGGGTAGCAGCGGGGCACGAGCGCGTCGGGCAGGTACTCGCGGAAGTTCCGGCCCAGTTCGTGGATGAAGATCGCCTGTGGCGCGGCGATCACGCCGAGGCGAGCGGCGCGCGCCAGCTGGGCGCTGCTCGGCAGACCGAGGTGTTCGATGCGGTGCCCGAGTCCGCGCGGATGCGGGCCGAGCGCCTCGTAGATGTCGAGCATCTGCTCGATGGCGACATCGCCGATCGCATGGGTGGCGATGCGCCAGCCGGCGTCATGACTCTCGCGGCAGAGCGCCGTGAGCTCGTCATGATCGAAGCGCAGGACGCCCCGGTGTGGCGCGTGCCGGTAGTTGACGCTGAGCGCCGCGGTCGCGCCGCTCAGTCCGCCGTCGGCCAGGAACTTCACCGTATCCACGCGCAGCATGTCCGACATGTGCATCTCGGGCAGCGGGATGGGCGTGGGCACGCCGTCGACCCGGCGGAACGGCATCACGTTCATGCGTGCGGGCAGGCGTCCTCCAGCGTCCATGGCGCGGTACACCGCGAGCAGTTGCGGATTCACGCCGCAGCACGACGACATGGTGATGCCGAGCGAGAGCTGGTGCGTGAGCGCCGCCGCGATCATCTGCTCGTAGTCGGCGTCGGTGGGCGGCGGCATCACCCTGGTGATGAGCCCCATCGCCGTCTCACGCAGAATGCCGGTCGGCGCGTCGTCGGCTGCGCGATCGATCTCGCCGCCGACTGGCGGCGTCGTGGCGGCCGTAATGCCGGCCCGCGCCAGCGCCACTGAGTTGGTGGCGTAGATGTGGCCCCACGTGCGGGTGAGCACCACCGGCTGACCGGGTGCCGCGCGGTCGAGGTCCGCCCGCGTCGGCATGCGACCCTCGGTCATCGCGGCTTCGTTGAAGCCGCGGCCGAGCAGCCAGGCGCCCGCCGGCAGCCGGCCACGGAACGCCGCGACCTTGGCCACGATCGCGTCTACGCTCTCGACGCCGCGCAGGTCCAGCATCGTGGTGAGCAGATGGCCGATCTTCCAGACGTGCGCGTGCGCGTCGTTGAACCCGGGCACGACGGTGCGCCCCTCGAAGTCGATCCGCTTGGCGCCGGGCCCGGCCGCGTCAGCAGCGCGTTCGTCACCGACTGCCAGGATGCGCCCATCCCGTACGACCACGGTCGTGGCTGGACCGCCGAGACGCCCCGTGAGTATGGTGGCGCCGGTCAACACGAGGTCAGCCATGAATCACCGCGGCGCGGCCATGGTGACGGCCAGGCGCGCCGACACCGCGTGAATCGCGCCACCGAGCGCGTCGAGCGCTTCGCGCAGCATGTCCTCGGGCATCGTGAGCGGCGGCAGCAGACGGACGCCGTTGCTGTAGAGGCCGGCGCGCATCAGCACGACGCCGCGCGCGACCGTGCCCTTCACGATCGCCAGCGTGTCGTCGGGCGTCGCCGGTGTCTTGCTCTGCTGGTCCTTCACGAACTCCACGAGCATCATCGGACCCAGGCCCCGCACGTCGCCCACGATGGGGTAGTCGCGCTGCCACCCGGTCATCACCTCGCGCATCACGTCACCAAGATGCCGCGCGTGCGCCAGGAACGCGGGTTGACGAATCATCTCGATCGCCGCCAGCGCCGCCGCGCAGGCCACCGGGTTGCCGCCGTAGGTGCCGCCGACGCCGCCGGGATGCGACGAGTCCATGACGTCCGCCCGTCCGGTGACGGCGCCAATCGGCATGCCGCCGCCAAGTGATTTCGCCGTGCACAGCAGATCGGGCACGAGCCCGTAGTGTTCGCTCGCAAAGACGCGGCCCGTGCGGCCCATGCCGCACTGCACCTCGTCGGCGATCATCACGATGCCGTGCTGCGTGCACAGCTCACGGATGCGCTGCAGGAACCGCGCCGGCACCGGGATGAAGCCGGCCTCGCCCTGCACGGGCTCGATGATCACGGCGGCCACGGCCGACGGATCGACCTGCGCGACAAACGCCTGTTCGAGCTGTCGGATCCCGAAGTCGAGATACTGCGCTTCGGTCATCCCTGCAGGCGTGCGGTAGACCTGAGGAATGGGCAGACGCACGACCTCGGGCGCGAATGGCCCGAAGCCGCTCTTGAAGAGCCCGTATTTGCTCGTGAGGCTGAGGGTGAGCAACGTGCGGCCGTGGTACCCGCCTTCAAAGCAGACGACCGCAGACCGCCCCGTGAACTTTCGCGCCAGCTTCACCGCGTTCTCGACGGCCTCGGCGCCGCTGTTGGCGAAGATGGTCTTCTTCGGAAACACGCCCGGCGTGATCTCGTTCAAGACCTCGGCCAGACGCACCATTGGCTCGTAAGTCGTGACGAGCGAGCAGGTGTGCAGGAACTTCTGGGTCTGCGCGGTCACGGCCTCGACCACCGATGCCGGGGCGTGGCCCACGGCCACCACGCCAATGCCGCTGGCCATGTCGATGAAGGTGTTGCCGTCGACATCCATGATGAGCGCGTCGTGCGCGCGTTCGACCACGACGTCAGTGGCGCGGCCGAGGCCCGAGGGCAACGCGGCAGCGCGGCGGTCCAGCAGCGCCTTGGCACGCGGACCGGGCACGGGCGTCGTCAGGCGCACGTACTGCTGTGCGAGCTCCCGAGAGGCGCCCTGCACGTCCTTGGACGCGTCGAGCACGATGAGCGCGCTGTAGTTGTCCGATACCGGATCCTGCAGGTAGTCCTTGAGC
>JANNEJ010000509.1:0-13784 GCA_031378585.1 Acidobacteriota bacterium
CGCCATGGTTGGCGTACAGGACGCAGGACTGTTGTCAGTCTCACGGGCGGCACACAGCGCCGCCCGACCGATCGCGCGGACGCCGTAACCCACGCCCTGCCAGAGGGATTCCAGCGTTGGCCGGTCACGGCGCTCCTTGAGGCGGAGAGGGTGCGCTGCCGATGCCGGCCGCAGGTGAGGGGACAACCTGACGCGTTTCGCACTTGTCCCCCTGTCGCGCCCCCGGCCGCTGGCCGATCAGGCCTGCGCACTGCAGATATTGGTGCGGCAGGTCTTGATACTCCAGCCGGCCGTCGCGCCGGCCCACGGCATCGCGCAGATAGGGCGACGGCGCCGTCCAGAGGGCCTTGGCGTTGCCAGGCCCGGTAGAGGGCACGCACCCGCGTCACGCCGCTGTGCCGGAAGGCCTTGGCGAGGTAGGGGTCCTCAGGTGCCGACAGGTGTCGTCCCGTCTGTTGGCACTCGGCAAAATACCCCGCCAACCAGGTCGCGAAGTACGGCTCGACGGGACGCGTGCACGGGTCGAGGAAGGCGGCCCGGTACACGGCCTTGGCGGTCGTGAGGCGGCGCGGCATGAGCAGTCGGAGCGTCCATTGCGGACACGCCATGAGCGTCTGCGCATGGTCCAGCAGGAACTGCCGGAACTGCCACGGCAGGGCGTCCGTGACGAGGTAGAGGAAGACGTGTCGGCGGAAGCCGTCCTTCTCCACGCCGATGGGCAGCTTGTGCGGAAAGAACCGCCGGACGGCGTCCCGGCCCGCACCGTAGGTGACTAGCGGATAGGTTTCTTTCCGGGGCGGGCTCTCGAGGGCGGTGTCGAAGTAGTGGACCTTGTCGCGTTCGGTACCCAGCCAATAGTACCGGTCGTCGGCGAGCACGGCATCGAGCACCATCAGGCGTGCGATCAGGCGGCCCAGCGTGGCCGGCTTGCGATGCCGATTGTCCGGTTCGCCGATGGCCTCGTACAGCGGCTTGAAGTGCACGTGATACAGCCCGCCCCGCCGGACCGAGCCGGGCGCGATCGGCGTCACGAACCCGCGCTGGATGAGCCCCGCGACGAACTCGTGACTCTTCTGCCCGTGCACGATGCCAGCGAACTGGCAGTACTGCCGCTCGAGGAAGACGCCGGAGAACACGAGCACGTGGGTGAGGAAGCGGGCCTGGCGCTCGGTCACGCCGAACGCCTGGACGGCGGCGACGCGGGCCGGGCGCACGCTGGCGTAGTCGGAGAACGGGATGCAGCGCGCGCTCATGCCAGCAGTTCCTCAGCCAGGCGGGGATGCCGAGAGCCGCCCCGCCCGCCACCCGCGCCGCCGATCCGGAAGCAGCGGAAGCCGCTGGCCGCACGGCTCGCCGCGTGGGCGCCCCGGTAGTGCGGCGTCAGCAGTTCCACGTCCTCATGCAGTTCGCGCCCGTCAACCTCGTACTCGACCCGGAAGTCGGGGAAGTGCACCTGGTCGTCGAAGTACGGGAGGTCGTGCTGCAGCGCCCATTCGCGGATGTCCTCCGCGTCTCGGTCGGGCCGGCCATCGCTCTCGGACCGGTCGCGGTTGTGGTCCTGCAGGAACGATTGATACTCGCGCTTCAAGTCCTCTTCGAGCACGACGCGGCGCAGCTCGGCGGCGCCGTCATGCGATTCTCGGAGGCGCGCCTCCGTGAGCCGGTAGGCCGCGAAGAGGTGCGAGTCGTGGTGCAGTTCGCAGGCCTTGCCGACACCGGCGTGGAACGCCTGACCGCCGTCGTCGCTGCCGGCGCGACGGTTGGCTTCCAACAGGTCCAGGCCGCGGTCTGTGAGCGTGATGCCCAGCTCGTGGTCGCCGAGCGTGACCGTCTGCACCAGGCCCTGCTCGAGCAGGTGCTCCAGCGTGTCAGCCCAGTCAGAGGACTCGTCGCGGGGCTCCGCCACGTCACGCTCGGGCACGACGCGGAACGCGCCGAAGGTGGCCAGCGTACGGCTTTCCTCGCCGTTGAGTTCATAGACGCGGTCGCGGTCCAAGACGACTTCTCGGTCGCGGCCGAGCGGCAGGTCGAGGTCGTGCAGCAAGGCGTCACGCGGGTCATCGCTCCGCGTACGGCCCTCGTACGCGCGGTCGTGGGCATCGACGTCACGGTCGCGTGACGCATCTCGGGGATCGAGCATGGCGCTTCCTCGCAAACAGTTGGTCGGGTTGTGGGGATGGCCCGGCGGTGTCCGCGAGGGGCGCTTACGTCACAGCGGCGCCGGACTAAACCCGGGCGTCACAGCGCGGTGTGGATATGCCCGGGTGCGGCGCCCTGTGGGCGACGGCGCGGCGAGCGACTCTCGATCCTGATACGCTTGTCGCCCCTTGGGCGCAAGGCCGCGGGCTTTGGCTTTTGGCCGCGCGTTCCGGCGGCCATTGCAGGGATGGATGCATTGTTTTGCTGCATGCCTCAGCATGCCGCTCGGCGCTCGAAACGGGTTGGCGCCGGGGACAACTCGACTGTCCGGACGCCCCCTGGGGGCGCTCTCTACTCCAGCCCGGGACCGAACTCAACGAATTCAGCCTCCGAGGATCTCGGTACTCTTCACAACCGCATTAAGCGGAACATGAAGACTCCGAGTAGCACGACGCCGATAGTTAGCAGGATCTCCTCAAGATGCACAAGGGCCCACTCCATCGGATGCTCTCCTGCAGTCCTACCGGACTGCTCACACAACTCGCTCGACTGTGGGTTGGCAAAACCCCCATCGCCTCGTCACGACTCTTTGCCGGTGCCGCCGGGACACGGAATGCCCTTTCTCGAACAGTTGCCCGGCGTACAGCGGTCCACGCCGGCGGTGCAGGATCTGCGGCACCGTCTGTCCCGTACGCCGGGCGCTTTGTTGGCGACCTCACCCTCGAAGGTCAACGTCTTTGCTGAATTCCCTACGGCACGACAACAACGACATCGTTCGAGGCTGCGCCAGAACCTGCGCTCGTGATCGCTCGCGCGCGCAGATAGTAAGTGCCAGTCGGTACTCCGGGAATCGCGAACGAGGTGACCGCGCCGAGTTGAATCGTGCCGATGTTTGCCAAGCCGGGGCTGGTGCCGCCTTCGAGCACGTAGCCCGTCACCGGACCGGCCGGCGCTGCCCATGTGAGCGACACCGTTGACCCGCTCACGGTCGCGGCCAGGTTCGTGGGCGCGGCTGGCAACGCATCCGGCGCGCCGATCGTGAAGAACACTTCCCCGCTGGGTCCGCTCGTGCCACACGCGTTCGTCGCAGTGACGCGCGCGAAGAACGTGCCGCCGGGCACCGTGCCGCCGATCGACGTTTGCGTGCCGGGCAACGCGAGCGTGGCCGCGTTGCTCGAGCCCGCGCTCGTGCCCGCAAGGAACGTGTACGCATTGACCGCGCCCACGGGTGCTGTCCACGCCAGCGACAGGTTCGTGCCGTTCAGCGTGGTGGTCAAGGCCGTTGGGGGCAATGGCGGCGCGAAGCAGCCAGCCACGATCTCGTTCGACACGTCCGTGCTGGCTTGCGGACGCACGCGAATGAATGCGGGCCCCGGTGGCATCGGCAACGCGACGCTCGTGGCGTTGCCGACGGCGAGCGCACCAGCGGTCTGGCCGGCCGCGAACCCGCCTTCGATGACGTAGCCGCCGGCGGGCGGGAACGTCATCGGGTCCCAACTGAACACCGTGTTCGGCCCGACGACTTGCGACCGCAGACGAGAGGGCACGCTGTTGCCAGACAGTGGAAAGGCCGTGACCCGCTCGGGGCCCGGCAGCCCCGTCGCGACGCCGCGGAGCACGAGGAGATTGCCGGCGACGGAGGCGTTGCTCACCCCGCGCACGAAGTTGGCCTCGTTGAGGTCACCGAAGAACAGGGGCGCATTTCGCCATGGCCACCCGGCAGACCAGGTCGTGAATCCCGCCGGATTCGACACCTCGGCCACTTCGACGCGCTCGTGGCCGTTCATCACGAGGCGACCGCCGAACGGCATGACGCGGCCGTCGGCGACCGTGACGCCGTTGATGTAGCCGCGCACGCTCGGCCCCACCGGGAGCCCGGACCTGCGGTCGAACGCCATCACCGTGTCGGCAAGATCGCGGTCGGTCACTCCATTCTGTCCGCGCAATCGACCGGCGAGATACACCGTGTCGCCGTCGAGCGCCACGTGGGTTCCCGTGCCTGCGTTCGAGCCCAGCGCACTAGGAACATCCAGCGCGAGAGTGCGGAACGCTTCACTGAACTGTCCAGTCGTGGCATCCAACACCCCCACCGCGACACCAAACGCGCCGGCGAGCGGCGCCGCGGCCATCAATGCCGATCCGTCGGGTATGACATCCCGCAAGGCGGGCGGCTGCCAGGCCGGGTCGACGGCCGCGGTCAGGGCATCGCGGCGGCGCAGGCTGGCGGCACCGTTCGGGGTGGCGACCACAGTGTAGACGCGCCCACCGTGGGCAAAGGCGATCCGCTCGGCTGCTGGCAACGTCCACGGCAGCAGGGTGTTCGTGGCGGTGTCGACGGCGGCACCGAAGGTGCGCGCCGCGCCGTTGACCGACGTGAACGTGCCCGAGAGATACATGGTCTGGCCGATGGCCGCGATGCCGCTGACGTCGAGCCCATTTACCACGGGAGCCTCGGGCTGCAACGCACCGGTGGTGAGATCGAATGCCGCCAGGCTCGCGCGCGGCGTACCGTTCAGGACCAGGGTTCTCGTGCCCACGATCAACGTGCCAGCAGGCGACATCTCGAGGACCGAGCCGCTTACTGGCGACGTCCATGCCGTGGGCGCGCCGGCCGCGTCGAACTCGACGATGATCTGGGTGACGCTGAAGTCGGCTCCGGTTAAGATCGGCGCAAACAGCGAGCCCGAGGGCGATACCGCCAACGTGCCGACCATCCGCCGGATGGCGGCGGATGGCGGCGGGTTCCAGGGCGTGAGGGCGCCTGTGGCCAGATCCAGAGCCGCGAGGTTGCTGCGCGCCGCGCCCATGAAGTGGGTGAACAGTCCACCGACGAACACGCTCGTCTGGCCGATGGCGATGTCGATGATGGATGCACTATCGACCGAGCCGCCCCACGCCGGATCGATCGCGCCGGTCGCCACGTCGAGAGAGCGGATGCCAAGCGTGGTGCCGACCACGAGGCGCGTTCCCGCAACGGCCAGCGCGCCGTTGGCACTGAATCGGACGCTCGTATCGCGAGGCCGAACCTGCACGATCGTGGCCATGGTACTCTGGCGCAGCTCTTGACTGACGATCTTCCGCCCTCGTCCCGCCCGACTGGTAGGCGGGCATCAGCTGGTCCATAATGTCGCGTCAGGATCCGTAGAATAGCGAGGCAGCCATCGCGGGTTGGCCGCCTCGAGACCATGGGAGGGCCGCACCGTGGAAGTCGCGATTCCCAAGAGCCTTGAAGCTCTCGTCCGCCGGAAGGTTGCGGAAGGCCACTACAGCACCGAGGACGAAGTAATCGCTGACGCGCTTCGTCTCATGAAGGTGCGTGACGAGGTCACGGCGCTGAAGCGCGATCGGCTCAAGGACGCGCTTGACCGCGGCTACGAAGACGTCGCAGCCGGACGCGTGATTCAGCTAGAGACCGAAGACGAAATCGACGCGCTGTTCGCCAGCCTGTGAAACGCCTGGTCCTCACCGAGATCGCGCGAGCGGATCTCGACTCGATCCGTCGGTACTCCGCTCGTATCTGGGGACAGCAACAGACGGCGACGTACATGAGCGCCGTTCGTGACACGCTGAAAGGCTTGGTCCAAGGCACGGTCGTTGCACGCGCCCGACACGACCTCAGGCCCGGCATCCAGATGGCCACGAGCGGCCGTCACTGTATCTTCTTCGAGGCCGACGACTCCCGCGTGCTGGTCGTTCGCGTCCTGCACGACCGGATGGACTACCGCCGCCACCTCAGCGCTACCAGTGCCCCCGACGTCGACGCCTGACGCCGGCTCAAGCGGCTCGCCTAAATCCGTCGACTGCCCTGAGCCAGCCCGCCATCTGGTTCCAACTCGTGAAAATCTGGCTCACCACTCCAACTGCAATCGCATCAAGGGTTTCCGCGTCGAGCGCGTCATCGACGTCGTACGCCCCGATCGCGCCGTGTGGCACTGGTGTGGCACTGGAGCGGGAATCGCCCTCCCGCACCATGGGCGGCGTGCGTTCAGCTGCCGCTTGCGACTCCTCCAGCAGACTCAAGGCGCGCTCCAGGCGCATGGCCGTGGAACGCAGATAGCGCGACGTGGTCGTGAGGTTGGTGTGGCCGAGGAAGTCACGCACGTCGTGCAGCTCGGCGCGCGATTCCAGTAGCCGGCACGCGAACTCGCGGCGCAGGTCGCGGAAGTGCAGGTCCACAACGCCGGCCTTCTCGCAGGCGGTGCGCCGCGTGGTCTTGACTGACGCGATGGGGCCGCCCACCTCGTCTCCGAACACGTAGGCGTCCGGCGGCAGCACCTCGCCCTCCGGGTCGGTCCGCAACATCTCGAGTACGGCGGCCAGGCGCTGCCCAACAGGAACGACGCGCAAGGTGCCCGTCTTGGTCTTGCCAGCGCGCAGCACGAGCGTCCGCGCACGACCGCTCGCGTCGCACTGCACATCGCGCCACTGCAACGACAGCAACTCCCCCAGGCGGCATCCCGTTGACAGCGACGCAATCAGCAGGCCGCGCAAGTGCGGCGTGGCGACCGCTATGAGTGCGTCTTCCTCGCCGGGCTGCAATCGGCCCGTGCGCACGGTTTCGGCCGCGCCGTCAAGCCGTACGACGTTCACGCCGTGCCGCTTGAACGGCGTGTCGTCCCGGTATCCCTGCGCAATCGCCCAGTTGAACAAATGACGCACGCGCGCCTTGAACCGGTTGAGACCGACATGCCCACCCTTGGTGCTGCGACCAGCGAGTGTGGCGGACTTCAGCAGGTCCGCAGGCACGTCGCGCTGCTCGGCGCGCAGCGTCGCGATCTGCCGTGCCGCAGCGAGCGCCGCGTTCACGGCATCGAGGCGCGCGCGAAACATAATGTCGAGATCGGCGCGCGTCACGGCTCTGAAAGGCACGGCGCCGAGTGCCCCGCGGACGCGTCCGCCTGTGTCGACGGCAGACTCCAGGAGCAGACGTACATAGATCTCGAACTGGCGCACCGCGTGCGGCTTGCGTGTGTCCCGACGCGCGTAGTCGCGGAGGTAGCGATCAGCGACGTCTGCCAACGTGGGCTCAGCGACCGTCTGCGTGCTGACCTCGGGGAGCGCGAACGCACCGGCACGCACGTCCGTCCGAATGCGGTCGGCGAGCGCGTGGGCCTCGCTGCGCGACATCAACTGGCCAGTCGGTCGATCGGCGAAGCGGTGAAGGCTCACACGGTGGCGCGCCTTGCGGCCCGTCGCGTCCTTGCCGTGGCAGAACGCGAAGTGCCACGGATGGGCGCACTTCGTCCACTGTCGTGACGCACAGCCGCAGCGCTTGGAGAGCCCGTCTTGGCGTCGCATGGATGCCGTCAAAATTGCGCCGGTGCGCGACCCAAGTCAAGCTCGTTCATGAGGCCTACTCGGCGGCGCCGCAGGGACGTTGCCGTCAAGCCACTCGTCCACCCACTCGCGCTTGAATCGGAGCGCCCGACGACCGCCGACGCGCACGCGGCGAAGCCGGGCGTTTTTGACTTCGCGACCGATGGTCGCTTCCGAGACACGCGCATGAACTGCGGCGTCGCGGCGGGTCCACCACCCGTGTGGTGCCGTGACAGACATGGTTGGCTCCTGGAGAACTGGTAGCGATAGCACCCGACGGGTGCGTGAACAGCGGCCTGTGGCCAGCTCGAGCGCGCACCGGCCTGGGACCGATGCGGCGGGCCTTGCACGTCGCGCGGCTCAGCCGCCGGTGGCGTGCTGCCCCGTACTAGGTGGAACGCTTCTGCGCGACGGTTTCTGACATCCGCAACGCGGATCGTTCCGCACTCGGTCTTTCGAAAAACGGTCTGCACGGTTGAAGAGCAGCTCGCTCGTGGAAACTAGGTCCTTGAACTTCTGCAGATTCATGAAGCGCCAGATTGGCGCATCCGGGTCCGCGGACTCGATGCCGCTGGTGAACAGCTTTGCTGGTATCGGCGGCTTTCCTTGGCTGCTGGCATGGTCCGAGCGCTGAACGCCCGTGATGATGATGACGATGACCACACCGGCGGCGGCAACACCCACTTGGGAAGGGAGCGATGGTTTTGATTGTCGGCTCCACTCGTAGCGACACTACGACCACGTTGACAATTCAAAACATTACGTTTAGATTAAACCCTCAAAGTCGTAGCTGGACTACGGCAATCATGAGCAAACTAAACGAGCTCTACCGCAGGGTCCGTCCGGGCCAGCCCGTCACCTCCGAGGACCTCGCTGCCGTGAAGGTCTCGGCCGACTTGGCGGTCCATTACGCCCGCGCCGGGTGGCTGAACCGCTTGGCTAGAGGGGTCTATGCCCGCCCCGACACCCCCCTCGACTTGCACGCAAGCCTGCAGCTGCTCCAGAGACGGGTGCTGGGGCTGCACGTCGGCGGCACGTCGGCTCTGGACTGGCATGGCGTTCGACACAACGTTTCGCTTCGCGCTGAGCTGCACCTGTGCGGCTGGGTCACGGCTTCGCTGCCAGCGTGGTTCACGAAGGAGTTCCCGAGCCGCTACCGTCGGCTTCGACTCTTCGACGAATCTCCTGACAAGCCAAGACGCGTGTCGCCCCTCAGCAAGCACGTTGACGCACCGCTCGTCTCCAGTCCGGAACGCGCCGTGCTTGAGATGCTAAGCGAAGTTGGCGTGAGGCAGCCGCTCCAAGAGGCACGCCACATCCTGGAGGGCACCAACTCCTTACGCGCAACCGTTCTCCAGGAACTGCTCGTTCACTGCAGACAAGTCAAGACCGTCCGACTCTGCCTGACGCTTGGGCGCGAACTCGGTTTGCCGTGGGCGCAGAAGCTCGACCCCGCGCAGCTGCCCACCGGTAGCACTCAGCGATGGGTCAGCCGAACCAGAGAAGGCCTGCTAGTCCTAGGCAAGTGACCTGATGAACGCAACGTACTTGGCGACGGCTCGGCTTCTGACGGAGGTTGCTCCAACCGTCTTCGAGAGCGGACACTTCGCGCTCAAGGGCGGCACGGCAATCAACCTCTTCCTGCGTGACATGCCACGCCTGTCCGTGGACATCGACCTCGTCTTCCTAGACCACCGGCTGTCCCGTGCGGAGGCGCTCGCATCTATCAATGAACTGCTTCGGACGGTCCGAGACCGGCTGATCAGGCGCGGCTTGACCGTGCGGGCCGTCTCGGCGGCGGACATGGGCGAGACGAAGCTACTGGTCCAGCGCGACGAACTCGTCGTGAAGGTCGAAGTGAACACGATCATCCGCGGAACGATCCATCCCCCCAAGGCGCGCTCCCTCACGCCCGCGGCTAGCGACGCCCTGCTCGCGGACGTCGAAGTCCCACTGCTCGACCCCGACGAGATCTACGGCGGCAAGCTCGTTGCCGCCATGGACCGGCAACATCCGCGCGATCTCTTCGACGTGATGCAGTTGCTCGAGCACGGCGGGTCACCCTTGCATACCAAGGGGCCTTCGCGGGTATGACGACGGAACCGGTTGCACTCGAGATGCTCCTGCGCACCCGGAATCGCCTCTTCGACGAGCTGCCAATGCCCTCGACGAACACGAGCGCGAGTTCCTGCGCACGCTCGTTCGTGCGCGACCAGACTGGTCGCTGTTCGGTATACAACACCTCCAGGAACTGCCGGCACTTCGCTGGCGGCTCCAGAATCTCGAACAGTTGTCGCGCAGCCAGCCGACTCGCTTTGCGGCGTTGGCAGATGCGCTCGATGAGCGGCTGGGCAGGTAGCGGCCGAGGCCAGCCGCAACAGGGTTGGTCACCCCCGCATGCGTACTTCGAGGCTGCGCTGCCACGCCGCCACCTTCGATTCCCGCCACGCGACCCGGCGGCACCACACACGCGCGGGCTGCGGGAACGTCCCCGCCTTCATCTTCCGGTAGATCGTCGTGAGTCCAGGGACGTCCGCTCCTCGGGTGCCCACTTCCCACGACAGAGCTTGGCGACCATCACTAGTTGCCAGATCGGGGCGGCACGTAGGACTCGTCGAGCCCGAAGCCCCGAAAGGGGGCGGCGCAGCGCGCCGAGGCTTGACGAGGCCGAGAGCCGTCCGACAATCGCGCCCGGGTCGCTCGGCGCGATGCCGTACAACTGCGAACGCACCAGCTGTGCCGCCGCGAGCGCCACGGAAATGCCCATCAGCACGCCTGGCACGATCACATGGAACGCTTCCGCGCGTCAGTTTCTGACAACTCGCGTCACAATCTTGCACCGGCCACAGGTCCGCCGTGCACATGCGCCGGAAACATCAACGACGCCATCGACGATTTCGGCGCGCTACCGCGTCGTCAACTCTCGCGCGTGGGTGATCTCACGACTCGTGACGGACCGAACGTGGTCCGCGGCGACGGTGGCCACGGCCGCCGTCCCGCCATCGAGGGTCGTGAACTCGACCTCGAACGCCGCGCCATCGCGGTAGACGTGCACGACGGTACCGACATCGCCCGCCTCGAGGCGTTCGGTGGCCACAGGTGCGAGCAGCACCACGCGATCATGTTCCTTGATCATGTCGACGACCGCGGATCAGCGGGACGGCGCCATCCGGTCGTGCTCGAAAGACCCGTGGCCTCCATGGATGTGCCCGCAAATCACCAGTCGCGGCTTGACCCGTTCGATGGCCGCCAGCAACTCGCGACTCCCGAGATGCTCCACGAGCCCGGACCGCTCGTCGACGGAACGGTCGCCGTAGCCAAACGGCGGCTGGTGCGACACCAAAATGTCGAGCCCTTCGGGAATCGCCGCGTAGATCTCGGCCAACTCGTCGTTCGACTTCATGAATGCCCAGTGCATGAACCGTCTCGACCAGGGCGTCGCCCACACCGAAATGGCTGTTCGAGGCGCCACAGGCCCAGGGACGGACGCGCCCCGGTCCACCACGATCTGCAGCGCCGTCGTGGCGGCGGCCTCGGGTGAATCGCCGTCGAAGCTGCAGGCCTGCCCGCACCAGTCGTGATTACCCCACGTCAGGATCTTGTGTGCTGCCGGGGATGCCGCCAGCCAGGGCCGGGCATGTTGGTCGAACCAGTCTCTTTGGCTCGCCGGGTCGTGCTCGGCAACCCAGGATCCGGCGCGGTCCGGGCAGACGTCGCCCGCGATGATCAGGAGGTCGCAGGGCGGGATCTCCGGCAAGTAGCCGTGCTGGTCGCTCAGGGCAGCAATCCTCATGTGCGTTCCTGCGAGTGTAATCGCCGCCGACTCCCGTGGGGGCGCCGTAGTGTGCCACGAACGGCAGCGCGAAGGGCGGCCTATCCAGGCTACTGTTGACACTCGACGAAATCTGCCCATCTGCGCGCGGCGAACCCTGACCAGGGCGGCTTCGTGCTCCAGTCCCCACGGGGCCACGCCCGGCCGGGAAGGTCGGAAGCGCACGTGGTCAGTCTTCGATGCGCAGAAGTGCCTTGTGCTGGTCAGTGTTCAACGAGCGGCAACACTGGTGCAGGTTCTGAACCCCTCGAACCACCCACCACAGTCGCTCACGAGGGCTCCACCCACGACTCCGAGTGCGCCGCCCACCAGGAAGCCGATGGCCAGGCCGTTCGTCAGCGGATCGCCGACTTCGTGAACGGTTGTGACGTGGGTCAGCTCGAACGCGCGTTCATGGCCATCGAACTTCATCGTGAGCGACTCCGGTGTGACTCGCACCAGGCGTCCGGTCGTCTCGCAGCCGGAATCATCGACGACGGCCACAGTGCGCGCGCCGGTGAGGCCGCCGAAGTCGTTCGCGCTTCCCTGCGCGGACGGCGGATGCCTCGGACAGCACGCCGACGCAGATGAGAAGTGCGGCGCGGCGGGCGGACACCAGAGAGGAGCGCTTGGCTGGTTGCATACAGCACCTCGCTGGCCCACGGCGCAAGAAACCTGCCAATCCAGGCCGACCGTGAGCGCCAGGCTCAATATCAGGGCGGATTGGCGAACGGCCGTGAGGCGTGTCATAAGACCTCGATTCGTTGCGAACTAGCGTGGACCGAGTCGTCCCTTAGTCGAGGGCGAATCGTGCGCCGGCAAGACGACGCGCCCGCCTTGTCGGATTGCTCGGGGGCGACGCCCCGTCGCCCTATGGGATGGTCACGGTTTGCGTTGCTGTCGGTGCGCTTGACCCGCAGGCATGCGACGCGATGACATTGAAGCTGTAGATTCCGGCGCCGACAGCGCCGCTCAATGCGCGCCCCGGTGTGGCCAATGCTCCCGAGAAGGTTCCAGACACGTTCAGCACGTACACCGTGGGCGCCGGCCCAGACGCAGCGGGATCCCAGACCACGAAGAGCGTGTTGCCAACCTTGTACGCCAGGAAGTTCGACGGCGCCAGCGGCGCGCCGGAGCACCCTCCGGGGAACGTCAGCGTCACGGCGTTCGAGGGCAGACTGCTGCCGACGCCGTTGACCGCCCGAACGGCGAACGTGTAGGTGCCCGGCGGGACACCGGCGAACGAGAAGGTGTCGGTCAGGCCCAGCGGCACCGACAAGGTCGCCGCGCCGGTCACGTCGAGTACCGCGGCGGCGGGCGCCCCTCCCTCCAACGTGTTCTTCCAGGCGAGGCTCACCGTGTTGCCGACCACCAAGCCGAGCAGGCCGGCCGGCGGCGAGGGCGGCAGCGGTACGTTCACGTGCGCGAGGATCTCGTTCGACACGCCGCTCAACGTGCCCCCGGCAATCGCGCGGACCCGCAAGTAGAACGACCCGGACGGCAGCGCGAACGTCACCGTGGGCGTGGGCCCGAGCGGCAATGTCCCCAGCACCTCCCCGGGCACGAGTCCCCCTTCGACCTGGTAGCCCGTTGGCGGCGGCCCCAACGAGTGTGGTACCCATCGCAGCGTGATGGTATTGCCGGAGATCGCTGCCAGGAAGAGATCCGTCGGCGGGTGTGGGGCCGACGGATCGAGCACCGAGATCGTCGCCGTCGCGACATTGCCAGGCCCGACGCTGTTCGATGCGTGATACGTGAAGCTATCGACGCCAAAGAACCCACTGTTTGGCGCGTACGTGAAGCTGCCGGTCGGATTGAGTATGGCGGTGCCATGGGATGCCCCTGTGACAGACACGGCCGTCATCGTGCCGCCGCCATTCGTCTGGTCGTTGACCAGCACGCCCGGCGCCGCCACATCCAGCGGCGTGTTGAATGGCGTGGTATAGCTGTCACCGACTGTCGTGGGAGGCGGGGCGCCAGTGGCGAGCTTCGCGACGAAAGCATCGTTAAAACCGTTGAGAGCGGTGTCGAAGGCCCCGACGGTGGTCGGAAAATCGGTCGCGTAAGTGAAGCCGGTCACGAACGCCTCGTTGGCGGCGTTGACGGCGATGCCCGATCCCTCCTCACCGCCGCTGCCGCCGAGGAAGGTGGAGTAGACGAGCGCCGTGCCGGGGCTGTTCAACCGGGTGACGAAGACATCGGAACTTCCATTGTGACCGATGTCGAAGGCTCCGACTGTGGTCGGAAAATCGGTCGCGCTGGTGGTCCAGCCGGTCACGAACGCCTCGTTGGCGGCGTTGACGGCGATGCCGTAGCCGAGGTCAGAGCTGCCTCCGCCGAGGAAGGTGGAGTAGACGAGCGCCGTGCCGGGGCTGTTCAGGCGGGTGACGAAGGCATCGTTGCTGCCGTTGTGACCGGTGTCGAAGGCCCCGACCGTGGTCGGAAAATCGACCGCGGCAGGGTTGGTCCAGCCGGTCACGAACGCCTCGTTGGCGGCGTTGACGGCGATGCCGTAGCC
>JANNEJ010000510.1:0-7902 GCA_031378585.1 Acidobacteriota bacterium
GCATCGGTTGTGAACCTGACGAGTGGCGCGATGGGGCCAAACGTCTCTTCCTGCAGGATGCGCATGCCGGGCGCCACATCCACGAGCACCGTGGGACTGGAGAAGAGCCCCCCGCGCGACTCGCCGCCGACGAGCGCCCGCGCGCCCTTGGCCAGCGCGTCCTGCACGTGTGCCGACACCTTGTCGTGACCCTGCTGGTCCACGAGCGGACCCACGTTGGTCGCGGCGTCCATGGGATCGCCCACGCGCAGGCGTGCGACGACGGCGGTCAGCCGCGTCGAGAACTCGTCGTAGATGCCGGTCTGCACGTAGATGCGATTGGCGCACACGCAGGTCTGGCCGGTATTGCGAAACTTCGACGCCACCACCTCGCGCACCGCCGCGTCGAGGTCTGCGTCGTCGAACACTAGAAACGGCGCGTGCCCGCCGAGCTCGAGTGACACGCGCTTCACGGTCTTGGCCGCCTGCGCCGCAAGCAGCACGCCCACTTCTGTGCTGCCGGTGAACGTCAGTTTCCGGATGCCAGGGTCGTCGAAGAACACGCTCGACACCGCCGCAGGATCGGCCGTCGTGAGCACCTGGAACACGTCGGGCGGACCACCAGCTCTGCGCCACAGTTCTTCGAGCCTGAGAGCCGTGAGCGGCGACTGCTCGGCGGGCTTGAGTACCACCGTGCAGCCAGCAGCCAGGGCCGGTGCGGCCTTGCGCGTGACCATCGCGGCAGGAAAATTCCACGGCGTCACCGCGTAGACGGGCCCTACGGGCTGCGGACGCACGAGCAGCCGCTTGTGCGCAAACTGACTCGGCACCGTCTCGCCGTAGACCCTCTTGGCTTCCTCGGCGTACCACTCGACAAAGGCCGCCGCGTACTTCACCTCGCCGCGCGACTCGGTGATGGGCTTGCCCATCTCCATCGTCATCAGCGAAGCCAGGTGGTCTTCGTCCTCGACCATGAGGTCGAACCACTTCCGCAGGATCGTGGAGCGCGCGTAGGCGGTCGTGTCGCGCCAGGCGGGAAACGCGCCGATGGACTTCTTGGCCATCACTCGCGCTTCGGCTGCCCCGGCATTGGCGACGCTCCGCACGCACGCGCCGGTGGCGGGGTTCTGCACATCGAACGTCGCGCTCATGCAAGCACCTCGCGGCACGCAGCGGCCAGGATATCGAGGCCGCGTGTCAGTTCATCGGGCGGCGTCGTGAGCGGCGGGAGCAGACGAATCACGTTCTTGTAGGTACCTGACTTGAGCAGCAGCAGACCGCGCGACCGCGCCACGTCCACGATCTTCCCCGCGCTCGCCATGTCGGGCGCCAGGTCGGCGGGTTTCACGATCTCGATGGCCATCATCGCGCCCAGACCACGCACGTCGCCAATCTGCGGATGCTGGCGGGCCAGCGCCGTCAGCGCCGCCGCCGTCGTGGCGGCCTGACGCGTGGCCTGTTCGAGCACGTGCTCGTTCTCGAACACATCGAGCACGGCGAGCGCGGCCGCGCACGCCACGGGATTGCCGGCGAAGGTGCCACCCAGGCCGCCGGGCGTGGGTGCGTCCATGATGGCCGCCTTCCCCACCACGGCCGAGAGCGGCAGCCCACCGCCCAGGCTCTTGGCCATCGTGACCAGATCCGGATCGATGTCGTAGTGCTCGTACGACCACATCTTGCCGGTACGGCCGAAGCCGGTCTGGATCTCGTCCACGATGAGCACGATGCCGTGCGCTGTGCAGATGCGGCGCAGTTCGCGCATGAATTCCACGGGCGCAGGCACGAAGCCGCCCTCACCGAGTTGAGGCTCGATGATGATGCAGGCGACCTGCGCGGCTGCCACCCGCGAATCGAAGAGGTACTGCAGCGCCTTGAGCGCATCGGCCGATGAGACGCCGCGATACTCGTACGGGAACGGCGTGTGGTACACCTCCGAGGCGAACGGCCCGAAGTTCTGCTTGTAGCCCGTGCTGGATGCGGTGAGCGAGAGGCCCATCAGCGTGCGGCCGTGAAAGGCGCCGTTGAAGGCGACCACGCCTGGTCGATTGGTGTACGCGCGCGCGATCTTCACGGCGTTTTCGGTGGCCTCCACGCCGGTCGAGAGCAGCAAGGTCTTGTTGGGTCCACCGGCGACGAGCGCGTTGAGACGCGCCGCCAGCTCCACGTAGCCGTCGTAGCTCGCTACCTGGAAGCAGGTGTGCATGAGCGTGTCGAGCTGCCGCTTGGCCGCCTCGACCACACGCGGGTGGCGATGGCCGGTGTTGAGCACGCCGATGCCGCCGATGAAGTCCAGGTACTCGCGCCCCTCGGTATCCCACACCCGCGAGCCTTCCGCCCGCGACACGAAGAAGGGATGCGTGTCGGCCACGCCGCGCGCCACGTGCTGGGCGCGCAGGGCGGCGGTGGCGAATTCGGAGACGGCCTTGGTCGTGCTCATTGCGACACCTCGTGCTGCATGACGGTCCACAAGCGCGCCACGTGCTCGCGCTCGGTCTGCTCGGCGCCCACCGACACCCGCACCATCCAGCGCCCGTCGAGGATCGCTGGCGTGAGGTAGGCGGCGCCCGAACGGTTGATGCGATCACACCACGCCTGGGTGTGCCGGTCCAGGTCTTCCCCAGCCAGCCCCGGCGGCTCGTGGCGCACGCACAGGGTCTGCAGTGGCACGGGCGCCAGCACCCGCCACGCCGGCGCGGTGGCCACCTGCGCGGCCAGCCACTGGGTGTTCTCGAGGTCGCGGCGCAGCCGGGACTGCAGGCCGCTCACGCCTTGTTCGCGAATGAGAAACCACAGCTTCAGGGCACGGAAGCGCCGCCCAAGGGGGATGCCCCAGTCGCGATAGTTTTTGACACGGCCGTCGGCCGCGGACTGCAGATAGCTGGGGTTGGTGGACATGACGCGCACCAGGTGCTGCGCGTCGCGCACGTAGTACACCGAGCAGTCAAAGGCCGCGCCCAGCCACTTGTGCGGGTTGAGGACCACTGAGTCGGCCGCCTCCACGCCGTCCCACATCCACCGGCACTCCGGCAGCACCATGGCGGAGCCCGCCATCGCGGCATCCACGTGAAGCCACACGCCGGTGCCGATGAGCACGTCGGCCACGGCCTGCACGGGGTCGAGCGCGGTGGTCGTCGTGGTGCCCGTCGTGACCACCACGGCGCACGGCACGCGGCCCGCCGCGCGGTCCTCCGCGATGGCCTGCGCGAGCGCGTCTGGACGCATCGCGTAGTGCTCGTCACACGCCACGTGGCGGATGTTGTCCTTGCCGAATCCGGCCAGCAGGGCCGCCTTGTCGACCGAGCTGTGCGCATACGCCGACGCGTACACGGTCAGGGCGCGCGGCTCGGCCTGCAAGCCGCCACGCACCAGCGCGTAGTCGGTGACGCGTTCGCGTGCCGAGATAAGCGCCAGCAGCGAGCAGGTCGATGCGGTGTCTTGAATCACGCCTTCCCAGGCCGGCGAGAGACCCACCATCTGACGCAGCCAGTCGGTGGTCACTTCCTCAACCTCGGTGAGCGCGGGGCTGGATTGCCAGGCCAGACCCAAGACGCCAAGGCCGGTGCTCACGTAGTCGCCGAGCACGCTCGCGAGCGTGCCGTTACACGGGAAGTAGCCGAAGAACTCCGGATGCTGCCAGTGCGACAGGCCGGGCGCCACGATGGTATCGAGGTCGGCCAGCAGGGCTTCGAAGGCCTCGGGCTGGTCGGGGGGCGACGCGGGCATCCGCGCCTTGATGTCGCCGGGCGCCGTCTGCGCCATGACCGGACGCTCGTGCACACGAGCCCGATAGTCTGCAATCCAGTCGACCACGGCGTGGCCGTGCTTCCGGAACTCTTCGGGGGTCATCGCCGGCGGCCTCGCGGATTCAGCGTTCCCACACCTGCCGCACCCACGGCGAGGCGGCCTCGAGCGCGCCGATGAAGCCCGGCACCATGTGGTGGGGCACGTCGTCGATGAGGGTGAGCGTCACGTCGGCACCGCGGCCCTTGAGGGTCTTGACGGCCTGCTCGACCGGCTCGACCGGCACGGTGTCGTCCGCACGGCTGTGAATGACGTACAACGGCATCCTGAGCAGTGGCGTCGCCCAGTCGGCGCTCGTGTCGAGCGCCTTGCGCGCGGCCTGCGCCTCGGCGCGAGAGCGCACCGGCGTCGTTACTGGCAGGGCCGACATCGGGATCGCCGCACGAAAGAGCTCCGGGTGCGTGGCGCCCAGATACCACGCGCCTTGTCCGCCCATGCTGAAGCCGGTCACGAGGGTGTGCTTCGGGTTGATGGCGAGGGTCTTCTTCACCTCGGCAACTACGGCGAGCACGGCCTCTTCGCTGCCTGGATGCGCCCAGCTGAATTCCGGCGCATCGGGCGCGACGATGACGGCGTTCAGGTCCTCGAGCGCTGGAAACACCAGCTGACCGACATAGCCGAGCCCGAAGTAGGGCGAGAGACCAGGTTCCTGGGTAGTGCCGTAGTGCAGGCCCACGATGAGCGGATAGCCCCCCTCTGGCGGCGGGGCCTTGGGCACGAGGGTGCCGTAGGTGACGGACCGGTCGCCCACCTTCAGCTCTCGCTGATCCAGCTTAACGGACATCTGGTCGAGGCGTTGCTCGAGAGTCATTCGACGCATGGCCGGACGATCGTAATGGATTGTGAGCCGTGTCGCTACGGCGACTGGCGGGGGCCACCAGCCGTCTGGCGCTTTCGGCGCCACACCGCGAGGCCGCCGCCGATCAAGTAGCTGACCGACATGCCCAAGGCCAGGGCGCCCGCGGCCACCATGGGCTGGTAGCGTCCATCGTAGAGGCCGACGGCCGCCCACACGGTGAACCAGAGCCACGGCCGTGAGAACTGGATCGTGCCGGCGATGGGTCCAGCCAGGCCGCGTGCCACGCTGAAGAAACCCACGGCTCCAGATGCGAGAGCGCCGGCGGCCAGCGAGCCCTGCGCCATCGTCGTAGCGCCGAGGAACACGGCGCTGATGATCACAAAGAGCACCACGGACGCGAACGCGGCGTAGAGACCGGGAAGGATGTCTGAGGACTCGGCGGGCACAGCGCTTTTTCAGTATACCGAGAGATGCGTCTCGCGTCTGCTCGCACACGAAGGACGTCAGTCGGAGTCCGTCACAGGAGCGCCCACCATGATCCGGTGGCCGTCCACCGTGCGTACGCCAAACTCGCGCATGCCCCAGGGCTCGGTGCAGAGCGCCTTGGTCACCTCGCCGCCCGCGGCGGTCGCGTGGGCGTGATACCCGTCCACATCATCCACCACGAGGTAGGCGAAGTAGGAATGGTCACCGAGGTTGGCGGCAGGCATCGCGTCCGGGCACTCGCCGGCCATGATGCGGCATTCATCCTTGGCGAAGAGGCGCCACCCCGGATCGTCCATCTCGTGCACGTCGAAGCCCAGCACGTCGCGGTAGAACGCTCCGGAACGCGCCAGGTCCGGCACGGCGAGCACGTAGACATGTCTCGTGATGGTGACCATGGCGCTCCTCCGCCTCAGTATCGCCGAGAACCCACGACGGCCGCGCCCGGCGGCTACCGCCCGAGCACATCGACGAAGAACGCCAGCGCGCGCAGGTCCTTCGAGCCTCGCACGAGCCCGCTTCACTCGATGGACGGCGGACATTCGAGTCGTGCTTCAGTGCAGGGACTCCAACTGGCTTACGCCCGCTGCGAACCAGCGCTCAAGGATCGCGCGCCGCTTGCCCGAGGGCAGGCGCAGGATGCCGTAACGCACCTCGCCCAGGATGATCGGATCGACCACCAGATCGGCTTCGTGCCGACACGCGGCGACCCAGACTCGTCACATGGCTCTAGTGAGCGTCTTGACTGAGCCGCCGGAGAAGCTCGCGGCCGACAAGCCCCGTAACTCCCAGCTACGAGTGCACGACGAACGAGAGGTATACCGCCTGCTCTGTCATTGACCTGACTTCAACAGGGTCTGGGAATGACAGAACACGGGTTATCAGACCCTGGCCTCCCGACCCCAGGGCCGATTTCGGTCGTGGCACAGCAACATGGCAGCGCACAGCAGCATGCGTCCGCTGGCCCACGCGCAACAGCGTGACCGGCCCCGGCTACGCCAACGTCGATTCCGCGCTGGCCAAGTCGTGGACGCTGCGTGGCCGCACCACCCTGGAGCTACGCTGGGGGTGTTCTCCCCACGCGAGATGCAGTTCGGCGGGCGCGCGGTTCGCGTTCTGACCGACGGGCTGTATCCCACCGAACCGGTCATCGATGGCGAGGCGCCTCTTCGCGCGCACCTGTCCCCGCACGACCCTCACACACCGTGCCGTGGAGTGAACCTGACGCGACGGCGTTTCTGCAGAGGGTCATCGGGTATGCCGAACGCCGTCGAGATCGAAGGGACCGGCAGACCACGGGAGGCGAACACCTCACGCAGCGAGACGAGTGCCGCTTCCGCGACGCAGGGTACCGATGCTCCGGGACGTATCGCGAGCGTGACGTCTGCTCTCGCGCCGTCGTAGGTGACACGGTAGTCGGTAATCTCCGATGACGCGCTCACGATCGCCCGACGGATGAAGTCAGGGAAGAGCGGCACGTCCCCTGACGGCGTCGGCACCATGCACACGTCGTCGCACCGACCTTCGACACGTTCGATCGCCTGGTAGATGGAGCCGCATCGGCACCGTTCCTCGCGCTCGACGAGCACATCGTCGAGGACGTAGCGAATGATCGGCTGCGTGCGACGGCGCAGGTCGGTCACGATGGGAATGAAGCGACCGTGGCCGATGTCCTTCTTCTCGATCACCATATTCGCCTCGTTGAGATGGAGGACACCCTCACGACAGCTCATGCCGATCAGCCCCTCCGTCGCCTGGTAGACCTCACACAGACGGGTCGAGAACGCCGACTCGATCCGTGCGCGCTCCTGCTCCTCGAGCACGTCGGCGACGCTCACGACCATTCGTGGACGCAGGTCGATGCCGCCGCGCTCCTGTTCGGACGCGAGAAGCGCGAGAACCGCGGGCGGCGCGACGAGCACGGTCGGTGCGAGCGTGTCGAGCTGGCGCATGAGCACGTCGAACGGCCGGGCGAGATCGAAGTAGGAGAACTGGACGCGCCCGGTGCCGACGGACTCGTAGAGGTTGCTGTTGGCGCGGAGGAAGAAGGCGACGCGGTGCCGTACGAGCAACGCGTCGGGGAGGAGGTGAGCCAGGATGCACCCGGTCCACCGATCCTTCTCCGCCCGGTCGACGACGAAGAGGCCGCGGTTGCCTGACGTCCCTGACGAGAGGCCGATCGTGTGGCCGCGCACGGTCGGCCTGAAGTCACGGCAGCCTTCAGCCGCGCCGGCGCAGGCGAACGCTTCCTCGGTCGTGATGCCGGCGGTGTTGAACGTCGCGAAGTTCGCCATCATCAGGACCTTGTTGGTCTCGGGGAGGTCGCGCCAGCCGCGTCCGGCCGTCCGGTATCCGGCGTGGTGCGCGCGGTAGAAGGCACTTCGTGCGTAGACGCGCGGGAGGAGGGAGGCGACCGCACGGTCGTGGCGCATGTCGAGTTCAGCGCGATCGCGCGGCTCTTGATGGAGCAGGGTGCATGCGTACTCGACCAGCATCCGAGGGATGCCCATCATGCACCTCGCGCCATGTCATGCGACGGAACCACGGTGATCCCGGCGTGGATAAGGGTCTTCAGCGCAGCCAGATGTTCGGCGAACGCCGCTGCATCGTCGGTGATCATGCGCGCGATCGCCGGAAGGCGCCACTGGCCGAGGATCGAGCGGTAGGTCCACGCCGCGTCCGCACACAGGAACGTGTTGCCAATGAGGAAGCCGTACTGGCCGCGGGCATGGCCGGGGAGCGCGACGGCGAGCACCGAGCCGTCGCCGAACACGTCACGGCCGTGCGTATAGGGCCTGATGCGTGCGTCGAGCGCCGCGAGCGGGGTCGATTCGATCGGG
>JANNEJ010000573.1:0-6975 GCA_031378585.1 Acidobacteriota bacterium
CGGAATTCTGCTGGTGCCCGCGGGAGCGGTCGCGCTGGTCGTCGCGCTGGCGGCACTCGTCCTGGGCCGCAGACCGGCGGCGCCACCGCCCTCCGGATCGCGATCCACCCGGCGGTAGGCTAGCGAGGCTGCGCCTCGCACTGACAAGCACGTGGCTACGCCTCGCTAGCGCAGTGTTGTCTGGCCCGTCCTCCCTTCGGTCCGGTCGGGCGTAGACGTCTCGAACGGCTCGCGAAGACTTGACTCAACAACAAGGAGTCTGACCGTTCAAGACGTCTAGCCTATTCCCGCAGCAGCATGCGGCGATGGTTGCGCCGGCCGATCAAACGCAGCATCTCGTCGACCATCAGCGTGCCGTCTGGCGCCAGCAGCACGGCGCGTCCCGGCGTGGCCCCAGAGCCCGCACCAGAGCCGCGCACCCTGTCCCAGCGCTGCATCACCTGGAGCTGCCGCTGGCGGCGCAGGGGGGACCCGGCCACGAAGTCGTAGGGGATGCCGTCGAAACCGGGCAGCGAACGAAGCGTCCGTCCCGCACTGAAGCGGACCGCGTCGTAGCTATCGTCGAGCAGTTGCGCGACCAGGGGTGCCATCCAGGCGGTGCCTGCCACCTGCTGCGCCGGCGGCCAGCGGAGTGCCTCGGCGGCGATCACGCGTTGCCCCGCGTCTCCCTCGAGCGCCATCAAGGCCATCGACGAGACGCGCTCCTGGTCGTCGCTCAACGACGCGGGCGAGTGACCGTACCAGCGCTCCAGCTGCTCGGAGGTCCAGCGCAACGTCTTGTCGACGTGACACAGGTTGCAGGCGTTGGGCCGGCCGGTCGTGACCGTCTCGCCGACCGAAGGACTGCCGACCGTGTGGCTGCGGATGGTCTTCAGCAGTCCGTAGGTCGTGTACGGCATGTGGCAGTTGTAGCAGCTGCTGCCGGTCGAGCCCGCCGCGTGACGCGAATGCCGCGACACGTCGGCGGCGATCGGCTGGTGGCACGCCGCGCACGCCGCGTTCGACGCCATGCCCGCGCCCAGCTGATCGTTGGCCCACTCGGTCAGCGGACGGGGGTCGTCCGGCTGCTTGTGGAGCGTGTGGCAGGACGAGCAGGTCAGCGTGCGGGCGGGGTCGGTTGCGCCGGTGAAGCACGGCGATTCGATCAGCCCGTTGTATTCGCGGCCAGACACACGCACGGTGCCGTCCGGCCAGAACGAATCGCGGACAAAGCCGGTATCGGCCGCGAGCAGCGCCTGCATCGTGGGCGAATTCCCATTGCGCGTGGGCTGGGCCACGAAGCGCGTCGCCGTGAGTTCGTCACCGGGCCGGAAGGGCAGCCCCGCCAGGTTGGCGCGGCGTTCGGCCGCGGCGTCGTAGAACTCCCAGATGCCATGGCACTGCCCGCAGACCTGCGCCGACTTCTTCGGATCGAGGCGCAGCGGCTGAACGATTGACGGATCCGGCCGCCCACTCAGGTGCAGTGCGTAGCGCCGGATCGGGTTGCTGTTGGCGCGCACGTGCGTCTCGGCCGGGCCATGACACGACTCGCACGCGATCCCGTGTTCGACCGTCGTCGAGTTCACCACCTGCGCATTGAGCGGCTCGGAGCCCAACGGGCTGCTCGAGCGCGGCTTGCCATTGGTCGTGTGGCAGGCGATACAGACGCTGTTCCAGTGGCCGGTCTCGGAGAACACCGGGTCGCCGGGGGGATGGAGCACCGCCATGCGCCGCGGAATCCAGCGCTCCTCTTCGAGCAGGTAGGCGCCGGGCAGTTGTCCGAGCAGCCGACCCTGGCCGGTCGCATACCAGTAGATCTGTTGGTGATGGGAGCCGGTCGTCATGACCACTTCGCGCTCGATGCGCAGGGGGGCGTTGCCACGCCCATCCCAGTCGGGATCGTCGAAGGTGGCCAGGTAGCGTCGGTCGCGAATGGCGAGGCTCATCGGGCGGCCGTGCACGTCCGAGACCGTGACGCCGTCGAAACCGGCTCGCACCGCGCTTGGTGTCGCCACCTGCGTCATCGTGCGGTGGTAGGACGCTTTCCAGGAGCTGAACTGGTCGGGATGACAGGCGCGACACGTGGTCGACGACGTGAAGCCGTCCTCGGCGACCTGGTTCGGCCGGGACGTGACCGCAAGTTCGGGCAGGCCGCGCCCGGCACCGGTCAGAAGCGTGGCCCCAAGGGCAGACGCCACCAACAGTGCCAGGAGGCGAGACATCCCCAACCTGACCCTTGGAACTGCGTGTGGGGTCAGCGTCCGCCGGTCGTCGCTGTGCCAGCGGAGACCTTGATGGTGACTTGCGAATGTGTTGCCGCCGCCCCATCGTCGGCTGTCGCCCGGAGGACGTACTCGCCAGGCACGCTGAAGGTCGCCTGGCTCTGGGCTGTGCCGTTTGCGGGCTGCGCGTAGCGCGGCTCGAACCGAACGTCGCTGGGACCACGCCAGACGATCCACGACACGACCATCCCGAGCGGCCGGTCCCCCGGCGTGCCAGCGGCGGGCCGGTTCTCGGCCGCCTGCGGAACATTGACGGGGGCGTTGGTGCCGCCTTGCAGCGTCGGTGGCGTTTCCTGGCCGACCGCCGGCTTGGCGCGTGGCCGCGGTTTCGGCAGCCCGTCGTCCTGGATGACGACCACCAGAGTCGCGGTAGTTGGGAGCCTGACAGGCGCCGGTGGTTGGATGGTCAACGCTGGCGGCTTGTTGGCTAGTCGCTCCGGATCGGTATTGCCGCCGGCAGTGGCGCCGCCGGCGGGATCGATTTCCCACTCGGCCTGTCGCCACCCGACCGCGCGCTCCGTGTGGCCGTTGAACGTGACCGTCCACACCAGTTCTTCCCGCGGCCCAAACGACTTCGGGAGGTTGACGGTGAAGAGGTTGCGGTTGGTGCGGCGATAGAAGAAGGTCGGCTGGCCGCGGTCCGGCCCGCCGGGTTCGACCCGATTGCTCGGGCCGATGGCGATCTCTGGCTGCTCGGCGTAGTTGCGGTTCAAGTAGCCGAAGTGCATGTTGACGCTGCCGTCCGCCGCCCAGGACCAGCCTTCGAAGATCGGCTGGATGGCCTGACCACGGTTGTACTTGAAGTTGTTGGTGTACTCCGACTGCTGAGCAAGCGGCCCCGGCGCGGCACAGAGCAGCAACGCCGCGACGATCACGCCGGTCGCGTTTCGGACTTCGAGCGTCATGGATGCAGTCCTTGCCAGGATCACCGCGGCGGCGGCTGTCCGTCCGAGGTGCGCTGCTGTGCGGCCTTGCGCGCTTCGAGCTGCGTCTTGTATTCCTCGTCCGTCAACTCGACCCAGCCGATCCAGAAAAAGCCCATCTCGTCGATGGTCCGCTGCCCATCGCCGACCCAGTTCTTCGGATCCATCGCGCGAGGATTGGTCTTGGTGTTGTCGTGCCATTGGATGTTGTGCAGCATCGAGCCGGCCGGCAGCAGCGGCTGCGCATCCTCGGTGTAGTTGTAGGTGAGATGCCAGTTGTTGTTGAAGTCGGCGCAGTTCAGCATCTCGGTGGTGGTGCGTGTGCCCGAGGTCGGGTAGATCACCTCGAGGCACTGTCGTTTCCCAAGGTTGTGCATGTGCGGCTGGAACGCGATGAGGCGCGCCGGCTTGTGGAGAATCGTGTAGCCGTCGCTGCGGGCGATGGTGTTGGCAGGAATATCGATGGGCGTGGTTGGCTGCGCCAGCTGCCTCGACCAGCGGATGTGCTTGGGCACGTACCCCTTTGGATATAACTTGAGGCCGATCTCGACTTCGGCCAGCGTGGCTTCACCGATCGAGTGCAGGTGATAGCTGAGGCGCGCGCGCTGCCCCTTCTGCAGCAGGACGCCCGAACCTTCGGGATAGACCTCGGCGTTCTTGCCCGACGCGTACTCCACCAGGAACTGTCCTTCGTTCATCGCCGCCTGCTCGCCTTCCGGCGTGGCCACCGAATAGGACAGCGCGTGATGCACGACCTTGTGCGACTGCTTGGTCGCCGACCGCGTCTGGATCGCCTTGATGTAGCGGTCTTCGTCGATCGGGATGTTTGCAAACAGGTCTCCGAAGATGTCGGGACCGGCTGCGGGCACCTGGTAGGCCGGGAACTTGATGACGAGGTCGGGCTCGCCAATCTGCCAGTCGCCGGTCGTGGCAAACGTGCGCGACGGCGGCATGGCGGCGGGGTTGCCTTGTGGGGCTCCGGCGTCCACCCAGCGGGCGACCAGCTGAATCTCGGCATCGCTCAGAGAGGGATCGTCTTTGAACGACTGGATGCCGATCGTCCGGTCGACGTGGAACGGCGGCATGTCGCGCGCCACGACCCGGGTCTTGATCGATCGGGCCCAGGGCCGCACTTCCTGGTAGGTCGTCAGGGCCATGGGCGCGATCTCTCCCTGCCGATGGCAGGACTGGCACGAGCGCTGGAGGATCGGCGCGATGTCCTTGGTGAAGGTCGGTGCCGGGGCGGGCGGCGCGCCCTGCGCCTGGGCCGCCGAGGACGCGGCCAACACCACTGCCATCACCGCGCCGCTTCCGAACCACATGAATCGACTCGTCATGTCAGACCTCTCTGTGAGCATCCTACGGGATTTGTATCAGAAGCGAAACTGTGCGGCGAGGCGCAGCGTGCGAGGCTGGAGGATGTCGAGCGGCTGCCCGAGCGACGTGCCCCACGTGATGTTCTGGTTCTTCACGTAGGACGAGTTCACGATGTTGAACACATCGGCCTGCGCGGAGACCTGGTAGCGCCCGACGCGGAACAGCTTGCGGATGCCGACGTCGAACTGGTTCTGCCGTTCGTAGTACTGCTGGCCGGGCGCCACCAGGTCGAGTACGTAGCTGGCCAGCGTCATGTTGGGCACGACGAGCTCACCAGGGCGGCACGGTGCCTGGCAATTGGCGGCATAGCGCGTGGTCGGCGAGAGGTTCCAGCGCGTGAACAGCGGCTGCCCGTTGTAGCTCTGGAAGGCGACGTTCAGTTGGATGTCCCACGGGATCCGGTAGGTGCCGGCCAGCTTCAGTTCGTGCAGCCAGGGTATGCCGAGCTGGCCCTGGTCGCAGAAGGCGAAGTCGGGTTGAGGCGCGTTGTTGGCGGCGATGGCGGCCGTGCCGCCATAGCGGGCCTGGTTGCTTTCGATGGCGTCGCAGCGGGTATCGAGGAGCCGATCGACCGTCCAGCCGCCGAAGAACTGCGCCTTGCCCAGTCGTGCGTTGAAGCCGAGCTGCACCCCGTTGTAGGTGCGGCGTCGCTGGTCGGAGTCGGTGGAGTTGAAGTCGGTGCGGTCGACGTTCGCCCGCTTCGTGGGATCGAGGTTGTAGACGGGCAGGATGGCGCCGTCGAGTGGGCTGACGACGTTCACGATCTGGTAGTCGGACGGCGACCAGCCGTTGTTCTGGGTGCGGCGCTGGTTGTACGTGCCGCGGCGGTAATAGCCGGCGTTCACCGACAGACCCCGGCCGAACTGATGCTGGAGCGACACGGTGTACTCCATGTCGTACTCGCGTTGGATGTCCGGGTCTGGCCGCAGCGTCTGCAGCGGCAGGCCGAACGCGGCGTTGTTGCTCGGACCAATCTCGTTGTTCTGCGCGACGTTGTCGCCGTTGGTGTCCCGCCAGGTGCGGGTGTCGCTCTGAATCTGCAGGGGGTTGTAGCGGACCGGGAAGCCGGTGGTCTGGCCGGCCATATAGCGCCCGACGGTGGCCTTGAGCGCGGTCCGGGAGTTGCCGAACAGGTCGTAGGACACGCCGAGCCGGGGCGCGATATCGAACCAGTTGGGCAGGTCCTTCACCTCGGAGAAGGTGCGCTCCGGAGCGAAACGGCCGGCCCCTGCACTCTGGTTCTGGATGCGCGCGTTGAAGCTCTCGAAGCGCACGCCCATGTTGACGGTCATGCGATCGAACGTCCACGAGTCCTGGACGAACATGCCAAGGTTTCGGTTGAGGTACTCGTTCGAGCGCACCGGAGTGTTGTAGACACGCACCGAATCCGGCACGCCGTTGCGGTAGAGCTGCACCAGGTCGGCGTTGATGTCGTTCTCGATCTGGGAGCCGCCGAAGGTCCAGTTGAAGCCGGCCTTCAGGTTGTGGCTGCCGGTCACATACGACGCATGCACGGTCGTGGTGTTGGCAACCGGGTCGTTGGAGGTAGCCGGCGTGATGCGACCGTCCCTCGCGGTCAGCGTGATCAGGTCGCTCTTGCCAACCGTGCTGAACCAGGCCGGCGTCCCTCGATCCTGCTGCACGCCCGGCTGGTAGCGGGCGGTGAAGTACTCGGAATTGATCGCGTGGCCCGCTTCGAGGAGGAGCCGGGACGTGACCGTCGAGGTCCACTTGGCCTGAGCGGTGTAATAGCGCGCATTGTTCGGGTTGCGGCGGCCGGCTGCGGTGTTCCATTCGGCGATCGCTCCGCCAATAGCCTCGTGCCCTTTGAACTTGGGATAACGGTCGTGATAGACGCTGAACTTGTTGTTCGGCGTGGCCTGGTAGGTCAGCCGGACCATCTGGTTCTGAATCCACTGATCCTCGACGCCGGTGCCGACCTCCCCGGAGTCCGAGAAGAAGCTGCCGGGGATGACCGAATCGGTGGCAATGCGGCGCCAGCTGGCGAAGAACCAGAGCCTGTCCTTCAGGACCGGACCGCCCAAGCCGAAGTTGAAGTCCGAGATCGCCGACACGCGCGAGCCGGTGCGAAGTCCTCGCGCCCGCAGATCGTCGGTGACGTTATTGGCCTGCCACGATCCGTCGGTGCCACCGATGAACGCCTGGCCGCTGAAGGTGTTCCCGCCGTCCTTCGGGATCAGGTTGACACGGACGCCTCCGGTGGACACGTCGGCGGTGATGCCGCTGGTCTGGTACGTGGTCTCCGCCATCGCGGCGTCGCTGAAATACGCCTGGACCTGTCCGTCGGCCATCAGGCTGTTCAGGTTCATGCCATCGACCTGCACCGTCGTGTCGGTCTGGCGCGAGCCGTTGACGGTCATGTAGATCTGTTCCATCTGCTGGTTGCCACCGAC
>JANNEJ010000580.1:0-4159 GCA_031378585.1 Acidobacteriota bacterium
CGGCTGCTGGTCCTTGGCGATCTGGTTGGCTACGGCGCCAGCCCGAACGAAGTGGTCGACAGAATCCGCGGTCTCGCGCCGCACGCTGTCATTCGCGGCAACCACGACAAGGTCGGCGCCGGGCTCGAACCCTCTGACGCCTTCAACGCCGTGGCCCGGACCGCGATCAGCTGGACCTACGAGGCGCTGAGCGACGACAACCGTGACTGGCTGGCTGACCTGCCGGCCGGACCGCTGGTCATCGACGACCTGCTCGAGATCTGCCACGGCACGCCGCAGGACGAAGACATGTATGTGTTCGACGACGGCGACGTGCTGCGCTCGATGCAGGCGTCGAATCGCCGTCTCTGCCTGTTCGGCCACACGCACGTGCAGGTGGCCTACCGGCTCGCCAATCAGGCCCTGACGCTCGCAACCGCCGAGCAGCGGCGACCCCTGCACATTCCCATCGGCCAGGGCCACTACTTGATCAACCCGGGATCGGTAGGCCAGCCGCGCGACGGCGATCCGCGGGCGGGGTTTGGCGTCTACGATGCGACCGCCCAGGTCGTCGAGATCCACCGCACGCACTACCCCATCGAACAGGCGCAGGCGAGAATTCGCGAAGCGCACCTTCCCGAAGCGTTGGCGCAGCGGCTGATGATCGGGCGGTAGAGCCGGGACTCGGGGCCCGGGGCTTCGACGTCGCGGTCGACCGACTCACACCGGCGGTGCCGCTTTGCGCTGCGCGCGCTCCTCGCGCTTGCGCTGCGCCATCGCCATGGCGTCGGCCGCGGCGCGAGAGCCGAGCACCCAGCCGAGCACGACCCCCATCAACAGAATGACCGGGATGTAGATGAAGTGCCCGGCCGTGGGGGTGCCAATCTCCATGCTAGCGGGCCTTCCGCTCCAGGCGCCCGATCTCGTCTTCCGCCTTCTTCAAGCGGCTGCCGAGCGTCCACACGTAGCCCAGTACAGCCACCCAGACGAAGGCGTAGGCGGCGGCCACGAGGTTGATGGCAGGGATCCGCTCCTCCGGCGGAATCTCGGAGATCGGCACGAACTCGTCGGGCGAAGGCTGCGGCTGCGCGCCAGCAGGCACGGGGCCGAGAAGCAGGGCCAGGGTCAACAGCAATCGCAGGTGTCGCATCACGCCTCGTCTTCAGCCAGATAGAGCGCGTCGATCCGCCCGCGTTGCCGCTCGAGCGACGAGCGCAGTGAGAGCAACGCCAGGAACAGCAACAGGAACGCCGTTACGCAGAACCACAGCGGAATGCCCATCTCCACCGGCAAGGTGGGCACCACCGAGGTCTTGGGGTGCAACGTGCGCCACACGTTGACCGACACGTAGATGAAGGGGACGTTGGCCATGCCGAACAGCGCCAGGCCGGCCGACAGCTTCTCGGACCCGGGCCCGCCGAACTGACGTAGCAACAGGTAGGCGACGAAAATCAGGAACAGCATGAGGCTCGAGGTGAGCCGCGCATCCCAGACCCACCACACGCCCCAGGCCTTGCGCGCCCAGAGGGGCCCCGTCACCAGCGCCAGCAGGCCGAAGAGCACGGCGAGCTCAGCGGCGGCCACGGCCGTCGCATCCGACTTCGGGTTCCTCGTGAAGAGATACCGCGCGCTGGCCACGCCGGACACAATGGCCGCGAGCATGAACATCCAGGCCGAGGGCATATGGAAGAAGTAGATCTTGTACACGAGGCCCATCGTGGCTTCGTGTGGAGCCGCGTTCACGATCCACGGCGCCGCAGCGAACATCAGGGTCGCCAGCGTCAGCTGTATCTTTACCGCCGTCGTCACGTCGCCACCTTCCCTCGCCCAGTTCCGCTCAGTCCGTCATGAGCGGCTCGAACGTCCACAGCGCCAGCGTTACGAACACCGCGTCGAAAAACACCAGCAGCGCCAGCCAGAATTGCGCAAGCCCAGGGTCAGGCTCGGATTGGAACAGCGCCGCCGTGCCTCGGACCCCGGCAATCATGACTGGAACGGTCATCGGATACAACAATACCGGCAACAGCACGTCGCGGCTGCGCGCACGCACCAGCATCGCGGCAAACAGGGTGCCGACCGCCGCAAACCCCACGGTGCCCGCCGCGAGCAATCCGGCCAGCAAGAGCGGCGCCTCGAAGATGGGCGCCTGGAACATCAGCCCCACCATCGGCACGAGCACCGCCTCCACCAGGGCCATCAACAACACGATGCCAGCAAGCTTACCGACATACAGCGCTGGACGGTCGGCGGGCGCCAGCATCAGCGCGCGCAGCGTGTCGGCCTGTCGCTCACGCTCGAACGTCCGGCCGAGGGCCAAGGTGCCTGAAAACGCCAGCGCGATCCAGAGGATGGCCGCGGCTACGCCGTCGAGCGGCACGCCCTCCTTCACGAATCCGAACGCGAAGATCAGCACGACCGTTACGGCGAAGAAGAGCGTCGTGGACAACACCTCGAAGCTGCGCACCTCGACGGTCAAGTCCTTACGTACGACCAGCGCGGCGACGCGAAGGAAGGCGCTCATGCCGGCTGCATCGCCTCGCGGTAGCGATCGCGCAGTGGGCCGTTGTCCGGCCCCGCAGCGGCCCGACGGCCGCCATTCAGGAACACCACCTCACTCAAGAGTCCATCGACCACGTCGAGATCGTGCGTTGCCAGTAGCGTAATGACGCCGCGGCCCTGCTCTTCGCGCAAGCGGCCCACCAGCGCCAACGCCGAGGCCTGATCCAGACCGGTGAACGGCTCGTCGAGCAACAGCAGCCGCGGCTCGTGCAGCAAGGCGCGCTCGAGCGCCACGCGCTGTCGCATGCCGCGCGAGAACGACGACACCGGATCGTCGCCGCGCGCCGCAAGGCCGGCGCGCTCCAGCGCGGCCCCGACGTGAACCTCGACGTTGGCCACGTCGTAGAGACGGCCAAAGAAGGTCAGGTTCTCGCGCGCTGTCAGTTCCGGGTACAGGAACAGGTCGTGTCCAAGCATGCCGATGCGCGCGCGCAGGCCGGCGCCGCCCTGCTCCGCCGTGACGTCGCCGTACTCGACGCGGCCGGTCGATGCCACGAGCAGCGTGCCGAGAATGGCCAGCAATGTCGATTTGCCCGCGCCGTTTGGGCCGAGCAGGCCAAGGATGGTGCCGGCCTGCGCGGTGAACGAGATGTCTGCAAGCGCTCGGCGGCGCCCGTAGTGCCGGCCCAGTTGCACGACGGAGATCCGGTCGAAGTCGCCGCTCACGCCGCCGTTCCCGAGCCGCCCGGCAACTCGTCGAGTTCGGCGTAGACCTGTTCGACCGCCACGAGGAGCCGGTCGCGCTTGGCCGTGGCCCGCAGGTCGAGTGAACCGCGCGCCCGCCCCTGCGCATCGATGGCGGCAATCGCACCGAGCAGCCGCTCGCGTTCGGCCGCCAGCGCCTCGCGGGTCGCACGCGTGTCTGGCGCACCCTGCCATGCCCACCAGGCCGCCCAGACAAAGAGTGCCAGGGCGATGGCGATGGCGACGCGTGGCGGCCACACGGGTGGCGCCGGCAGCCCCGAGAATTCGAGCGTCACCGGCTGACCTTCGGCGACTCTTCCGGCCGTGCCCATCACGAACACTTCCCCGCCCGAGGTGCCTTCACGAACCGCGGTCAACTGCGCCGAGGCCACCGAGAGCGTGCCGACTTTTTCAGCGGCCACCAGCAGGCCCTCGACCGGCGCGGGAAAGCTCTGCGTCAGCGAGATCCGCGAGGTCAGCGGCATGCGGAACGCGACCTGGTATTCCGATGATCCCGGCGGGAATGGTCCAGTCAGCGTGAGCCGTAGGTCCTGCATGCGGGCGATCTGTGCATTGCCCGACACGAGCGACGCGCCTTCGGCATCGCCTGGCAGATCGAGAATGAGCGGCTTGCCGGGATCAACCGGCGTACGCGCGTTGTTCACGATGCTGAACAGATAGAAGAACGTGGGCTTGTCGTCCTGGAACTCGAGCACGATCCGCGTGTCGCTGCCAAACACCACAGCGCCCGGCCGGGCCGGTTCCTTGGCCGCGGCGGCCTTTGCGGCGTCGTTGGCTGCAGTTGCCCTGGCCGCGCCAGCCACGAGCGCGATCCGAACGCCGCCGCGTGCAGGCACTGGAAACTCGCGCGAGCGGATCGTCTCGCCATCGAGCGTCGCTTCCGCCGTGACCAGCGCCCCCATCGGCACGCTGGTGA
>JANNEJ010000584.1:0-4777 GCA_031378585.1 Acidobacteriota bacterium
TCTTCGGACTTGCCCCGTCGGGAGTGGTCGTGGTCTTGTTCAATTCATGACTGCTCTCTTTGCTGACAGTACGTGCCCGATAGTGTCACGCTTTGCGCGGCCCCGGACTCATCGTCGGCCACGGAGCGTCGCGCCCAGGTCCAGGTCGACCACGGGCGCCGAACGCGTGCCCCGCACGTCCATCACGAGCCGGGTGCCGGCACCCTGTTGCGCCAGCCACGGGTCGAGCGGTCGCAGCAGGAGCCGCCGCGCGCCCGTCTGGGTGCGAGACACCGCCGCGTCCAGCCTGGCCACGCCCCGGAATCGCAACTGCTCGGTGGCGATGCCGTACGACCCGGCGGCCGCGATCGTTGCCCCAGGCGCCGCAAACACCACCGACGACAAGGTCAAGCGGCGGTCGTGCAGGCGCACGCGGCCCCGCATGTCCGACGGCACCTGCGCCACGGCGAGGTCGGCCGGCCGGCCCTGCCCGCGTCGCGACAGCTCGTCCACCTTGCCCTGTACGTCGGTGTTCGCGAACCGCGTGCGAGCGAGACGAAACGTGCCATCGACGACGATCCGATCGAGCACCTCGCTGGCGCCGGGCGGCATCTCGAGGGTGGCGTCGAGCGACAATTGGCCGCTCAGTGGCGGCCGGGCGCCATCGACGAGCAAGCGCATCACGTCGGCGACGTCGGCCCGCTCGCGCGTCTTCACCACGAGCGACAGGTGACGTCCGCTCGTGCCCTGCACGCGCGTCACCCGCCCCGACGTCTCGAACGTGGAATTCGCCAGGGTCGTGGCAACGCGGGTCAGGAACAGGTCGCCGTTGGTGCCGTCGAACACGGCTTCGTAGGTGGTCGACATCGTGAGCCGGCCGGCGTCGTTACTGCGCAGGCCGATCGCCGGCGACGTCGCCGTGCCGTGGGTGGCCAGCCGCTCGAGCGTGCCCAGACTCGTACCCGTCGCGTCCAATCGGCCGTCGAGGCCTGGCACGGTACTGACGTCGCCGGCGAACGTGTACTCACCGGCTACCGGCAACTGGTGGAAGTCATCGCGGGGCCATGGCCCCACCATGCCCGTCAGACCCGCGCGTTCGCCAGGCAAGGGCGTGTCGATGGTGGCCCTGAAGGGCGTCGCAGCGTCGAGCGAGAAGGGCTGCATCACGAGGTCGCGGATGTCCCACTGCTGTGCGTCGCGGGAGGCGTCGCGCGCCATGACGGTCAGACGCATCGAGTCAGCCACGAGCCGTTCGATGATGAATGGGGGTGCCGGCACGTCTGTGGCCTCGGCCGGTGCGTCGGCGCCGCGCCCGGCGTGGCGCAATGCGTCGAGATCCGCGCGGCGTCCCGGCGGCACGTTGATCTCCACGCCCTCGAGCCGCACCTCGGTGAGCCGTTTCGCTCGCAGGGTCGTGAAGCCGCCTTTGCCAGACACGCGCGCGATGGTGATGAAGGGCGGCAAGTCGGGCCGCCCGGCGATTCGCAGCACCAGGTTCGTGCCCTCGACCCGCAGTGTTGGACGTAGCTGCACGTCGAGCGAGTCGAGGCGCACGTCGCTGTTCAGCCGCGCCGAGAGCCATCGTTCGAGCTCTTCGCGAAACCGGGGCTCCGCCTCGCGCGACATCCGCACGCCAAGCGCGAGGCCAACGGCCAGTCCGGCGAGCGTGATTCCGCCAAGCATGAGCCACCGTCTTCTCCGCGGCGTCACAAATGAATCCTGTTCCTCATCCCCGAGGAGTCGCCGGCCTCGCCGCTTGCCGCATGCTCGAAGGCTCGAAGGCCGCCACCTCGGTCTGGCAGTCACCATAGCGGCGCACGCCGTGCCGAGACTGTGCCGTTGTGAACATCGCTCGCCGCGCCACTCCCGCTAGGGTAGGCACCAGGAGTAACAGCACATGCAGAAGCTACAGACGGCGGCGGTCGCGCTCTTCGCGTTCGCGTTGGCTGCCAGCGCATCGGTGCAGACGCCGAATCTTGATGACGAGATTGGCCAGTCCGACAAGGCCGCCCGCGTCCTTCGCGAGATCATGGACACCCCCGACAAGGGCATCCCCGAAGACCTGCTCGAGAAGGCCGAGTGCGTGGCCGTGTTTCCCTCGGTGATCAAGGTCGGACTGATTGTCGGCGGCCGCGGCGGCCGTGGCGTGGCAAGTTGCCGCACGCCGTCCGGGTGGAGCGCGCCCGCGTTCTTCAACCTGGGTGGCGGCAGTGTCGGGTGGCAGATCGGCGCGCAGGCCACCGACCTCGTGATGCTGTTCATGAATCCCAGCGGACTGGAGAGCCTGCTCTCCGACGAGTTCACTCTGGGGGGCGACGCCTCGGTGGCTGCAGGCCCGGTGGGGCGTCAGGCGGGCGCGGCCACGGACGTGAAGATGGACGCGAAGATCCTCTCGTATTCGCGAAGCCGGGGACTCTTTGCCGGGCTCGAGCTGGCAGGCGTCGTCATCACGCCCGCCAAAGACGACATGCGCGATGTGTATGGCGCCGGCGTGACGGCGACCGAAGTGCTGAAGGAGCACAAGGTCACCGCGCCCATGTCGGTGCGCGCATTCCCCACGGCGCTCGGGCACTACTCGTCGCGCTAGTGTCGGTCGATGCCCTGGCGCGATCCGCGTCGGGGCCAGCACGGGCGCCAGCCCTCGTTCACACCAACGCCTCTCAGTCTGGAAGGACAGCATGATGACCAAGAACACGTACCTCGCCGTCGCGCTCGCAATGACCGCGGCGCTCACATCAGCCTGCGCCACCAAGAAGTTCGTGCGCACCGAAGTTGGTGACGTCAACACGAAGGTGAACACCCTCGGCACGTCGCTTGAAGCCACCCAGGAACGCACGCGCCAGAACGAAACGAAGATCGGCGAGGTTGACACCAAGGCGGACGCCGCGACCCGCTCGGCGGCCGAGGCGCGCGCCGTTGGCGACGCCTCCGCGACCGCGACCAAGGAAGTGGATGCACGGCTCACCGGCAAAGTGAACGGCATCGAGGTGTCGGCGCGCCGGCTGATCTTCGAGGTCACGCTCAGCGAAGACCAGGGCAATTTCAAGTCTGGCCGCACGACCATGCCCGCCGACGCCAAGGCCAAGCTCGACGGAATGATCAGTCAGTTGAAAGCCGATCCCAAGAACGCCTTCATCGAGATCGAGGGCTACACCGACAACGTCGGCGCAGCGACCTACAACGAGCAACTGGGCCTTGACCGCGCGGAAGTCGTCAAGCGTTATCTGCATGAGCAGCACCAGATGCCGCTGCACAAGATGAACGTCATCAGCTACGGGGAAGACAAGCCGGTGGCGCCGAACACCACGCGCGCCGGTCGCGCTTTGAACCGCCGCGTCGTCGTCCGCGTGCTGTCGTAGGTGTGTGCGCGATTCGTTTCCATGCTGAGCCGGAGTCACCCCGGCGAGGTGCGTTTTCTCTGTTCCGGAGGTCTGCCATGCGCAAGTCGTACAAGCTCGTTGCCGTTCTAATCGTTCCCGCCCTGCTCGTCTTCGCTCCTGCGTTCGCCCAGCAGTCACGCATCGCTGACGCCGCCACTCGGCAGCTTGCGCTCGCCGGGCAGGCCGAGCGCGACGAGGCTCAGCGTGCGACGGTGCGCCGTGTGCTCGATCGCAGCGACGTGCGCCAGTTGGCCGCGACCATGGCGCTCGATATGTCCGATGCGTCGTCGGCCGTGGCGACGCTCAGCGGTGCTGACCTGGCCGCGGCGGCCCAGCGCGCGCAAGCGGTCGAAACGGCCCTGGCCGGTGGATCGAACACCGTCGTGATCTCGACGACGACGCTGCTGCTCGTGCTCATCATCGTGATCTTGATCGCCCAGTAGGCGCGGGCATGTCACGCGCCTGGGTTGCGTGCCTCGCGGTGGCCGTCGTAGCGGCGGGCAGCGGACCCGTGTGGGCCGCCGCGCCAGGCCGCCACGCGCCGTCTGGAGCCAGCCGTCTGCTCGAGGTGCCGTTCCTGCCGCAGACGGAAGATCTCTGCGGCGGCGCGGCGATCGCGATGGTGCTGAGGTATTGGGGCGCCGCCGACGTGCAGCCGGCCGACTTTGCGCCGCTCGTCGACCGCGGCGCCGCCGGCATTCCCACCAACGTGCTCGCCTCGGCCGTGCGCACACGCGGGTGGCAATCGGTGTCCGTCGAGGCGGACGCCGCGTCTGGCGATGTGTGGCTGCGCGACCAGGTCGAGCGCGGCCGGCCGGTGATCGCGCTCATCGCCGTCGGTCCCGCCCGCTATCACTACGTCGTCGTCGTCGCGTGGACCGGCACGCACGTCGTCGTACACGATCCGGCGCAGCGTCCCTTCGTCGTGCTTGCTCGTGCTGCCTTCGAGAGCGCATGGGCCTTGGCCGGGCGCTGGGCGCTGCTCGTGCTTCCGCCGGAAACGCTGTTGGTCGCGCGCCCCGCGCCTGACCTCCCTGCGCCCATCGCTGAGCCCGGGGACACCAACGCGGACGGCTCCAGCTGCGCATTGCTGGTGAGGACGCTCGTCGCCCAGGCCAAGGCAGGGGATGTGCCCGGCGCAGACGCGGGCCTGACCGCCGCCCTGCCGCTGTGTCCAGACGAACCGGCGGCATGGCGCGAGCTGGCGGGCATCCGGTTCCTGCAGTCACGGTGGGCCGAGGCGAGCGCGCTTGCGGAGCACGCCGCTACCCTCGATCCATCCGATGTCGACGGATGGGACCTGCTCGCGACCAGCCGCTTCCTCAACGACGAGCCCGAGCGCGCGTTGGCGCAGTGGAACCGGATTGGCAGCCCCGACGTGGACGTGCTGCGCGTGGTCGGCGCGCGCCGCACGCGCC
>JANNEJ010000615.1:0-4648 GCA_031378585.1 Acidobacteriota bacterium
CATCGTCTGATTGATCACGACCAGCCCTGGGTCGGTCGGGAGGTCGCTCGTCAGGAAGCCGCGGCCGCGCACCAGCGGCATGCCCATCGCGCGGAAGTAGTCGGGAGAACCGCGCCGGAATTCCACTTCTGGGAGGGCGGCCGGTGGTGCGGTGTTGCCTTCGGCGCGCACCGAGGTGGTGACGTTGGAACTGCCGAGCGGAATGCGCGTCGTGCCGCCCACGGCGTCCACGCCGGGCAGCGCGGCCACGCGGGCGAACCACTCCTGGTAGAAGTTCCGCCGCGCTTCGACCGTTGTGAGGTGCTCCGGCGTGTTCATCTCCAACGTGAGCAGATGGTCGGGCGTGAATCCAGGATCGGTGGCGAGCAGTGTGGCGAAGCTCCGGAAGAGCAGACCGGCTTGGATCGTGATCACGACGGCCGACGCGACCTCGGCGACCACGAGCGTGGTGCGCAGCCGGGTGCCGGCGCGGGAGGCGCCGGTGGACCCGCGTGAGCCGTCTTGCAGCACCCCGCGCACATCGGCGTGCGCCGCTACCCACGCCGGCACAATTGCCAGCGCCACGCCGATCACGAGCGCGAGGCCGGCGGAGGCCATCAGCGTCTCCGCGCCCGTGCCCACCTCGGTCATGCGCGGCACCGTGGCCGGCGCCAGGGCTACGAGCATGCGCACCATCCATGTGCTGGCGATGGTCGAGGCCACGAGCGCGAGACCCGCCAGCAGCAGGCTCTCGATGAGCGCCTGGCGCACCAGCTGACTCGCGCTGGCACCGAGCGCCGATCGCACGGCCAGTTCCCGCTGTCGCGCGATCGCGCGGGCCAGCACGAGATTGGTCACGTTGACGGCGGCCATTGAGCAGGAGGAGCAGCGCGCCCGCCTGCAGCACGAGCATGCCCATGCGCACGGCGCCCGTGGCCTGTTCGTGCAGGCCCACCACGCGGGCGCCCCAGCCAGTGTTGGTGTCGGGATGCTGTTCGGCCAGCGTGCGGGCGTGCGTGCGGAGTTCGGCGTCCGCGGCGGCGACGGTGACGCCCGGGCGCAGCCGGCCGACGGCCATGAGGGCGTGGAACGACCGCACGTAGCCGCCCTTGGCCGCGACGAAGCGCGGCCCCTCGAAGAGCATCGGCACCCACATGTCGGCGGCCTGCGGCGTGGTCGTGCCGGCCTGCCACAACATATCGCGCAACGGAAACACGAACTCCGGCGGGGCGACGCCGACGATCGTCAACGTCTCGTTGCCGCTCACCACGATGCGCCGGCCGATCACACCGGGATCGGCGCCAAAGCGCGTGCGCCACGCGCGGTCACTGATGACGGCGACGTCTCGCGCGTCGGCGGCGATCGTGCTGCCCAGTTGCGGGCGCAGGCCGAGCAGATCGAGCAGCGTCGGGCCCACGCGCATGACCTGCAACACGCCTTGGTCCTCCTGGCCGTTGACGGCCACGCGCACGAGGAACGACAGCGCGTAGTCCAGGGCCTCGAACGAACGACTCATGCGGCGGAGGTCGTCGAAGTTGGCGGGCGAGAGCGGATTGGTCTCACCGGGCGCCCGCGGATTCTCGCTCCACAGCATCGCCAGGCGCTCGGGCGCCGCGTACGGGAGGGGCTTGAGCAGCACGCCGTTCACCACGGCGAACACGGCGCTGTTGGCGCCGAGACCCAGGCCGAGGGCCAGCACCGTCAGCGCGGTGAAGGCGCGCGCGCTGGTCAAGCCGCGCACGGCGGCGGTGAGGTCAGAACGAAGGCTGTCCCACATGGTGGCTCGTCTCCCGGTGAAGGCGTAGAGGTGCGGACGATGCGTGCGCCAGGTCAATCGGCGCACGGCGGCGCCCCGTTCGGCCAGGCCCGAGGCCGTGGTGTGGATGACGAGCGTGGCGCGGCGCCACCAGGCGGCGCCTGCTGTCTCGGCCGGCTGCGCCGCCGCGGCGTGCCAGCGTTCGGCGAGCGCCGCGCCGAGGTCGGCGCCGAACTGCGCGCGAAATTGCGCGGGGTAAGCCTGCAGAGCAGCGCGCAACAGGCGGGGCAGAGGGTGTAGAGGCATGACGTGGGCGCGATCAGGCCAGCAGGTTGGCGGCACGCGCGCGTTCGACCAGGCGCGTGAGCCGCGCGCCTTCGGCCCGCGCCACCGCGCGGCCCAACTCGGTGAGTCGGTAGTAGCGCCGGCGTTCGTCGTCGTCGGCTGGGCGTTGGTCGAGTTCAACGATCAGCGCCGATTCGAGCAGGCGCGCCAGCGCGCGATACAGCGTGCCCGGATGGAGACTTGCATCGCCTTGCCGTGCCACCTCTTGCATCACCGCATAGCCGTGGAGGTCGCCGCTCGTGAGCGCCAGCAGGATGTCGAACCACACCTGGGGCAGGGGAAGGAAGCGTACGGGGCGGTGACGGTCCATTGGTGTAGGTTCTCAGAGTCTATACGCGTTGGGAATATAGACGGCGAATTGTGCCGGATGGTTGCAAAGGAGGGTTGACAGGAGAAGTGTCCGTATGTATCTTTAAATCCGGATTTACGGATGAATACAGTCTTCAACGCTCCCGTCGCCAGCTTCCAAGGCATCCCCAGGCTGCTGGAGCACATGACGACGCTGTCAGACGTCGTGCGGTGCCGAACGTTGCTGCTGCTCGAACCGCACGAGCTGACCGTCACGGAACTGTGTGCCGTACTGCAGTTGCCGCAGTCGACCGTGAGCCGCCACCTGAAGACCCTGGCGGATGGCGATTGGGTCACCTCCCGCCGTGACGGCACGTCGCGCTACTACGGCCTGACGGCGAGCCTCGATGCCTCGGCCGCGCGTTTGTGGCCGCTCATCCGCGAACAGGCGAGTGGCAGCGCCGCCGCCGAACAAGACGCGCGGCGCGCCGAAGGCGTGCTCAACGAGCGCCGCTCCAAGTCGCAGCAGTTCTTCTCGTCGGCGTCGAGTCAGTGGGACCGGCTTCGCACCGAGCTGTTCGGCCAACACTTCCAGCACGACACCGTGCTTGCCATGCTCGACCCGCGCCTGCGCGTGGGCGACCTTGGTTGCGGCACGGGGCAGTTCAGCGCGCTCGTCGCGCCCTACGTGGCGCAGGTGGTGGCGGTGGATGCCTCGGCCGAGATGCTGAGTGCCGCGCGCGTCACGCTTGCCGCGTGCGTGAATGTGGACGTGCGCCGCGGGGCGCTCGAGGCGCTACCGCTCGATGATGCGCACCTCGATCTGGCGGTGCTGGCGCTCGTGCTGCATCACCTGCCGGATCCGGCCCGGGCCTTGAGCGAAGCCGCGCGCGTGCTGGCCCCAGGCGGCCGCGTGCTGGTCGTTGACATGCTGCCGCACGACCGGGTCGAGTACCAGCAGCATATGGGCCATGTGTGGCTCGGCTTTGCCGAGGCGCAGATGCGCAAATGGCTCGACGCCGCCGGCTTCACGGCGGTGCGCTTCGACGAACTCACGACCGACGCGGCGGCGAAGGGCCCGGCGCTCTTCCGGGCCGTCGCAACGAAACGCGGAACTTAGTAGACACGACCACGACAACGACAACGAGTATCAAGGAGACCCAGATGGCAACGGCAACTCAGACACACGCATTCGAACTGGCCGCCAAGGCGGGACGCGAACCCTACAAGGTGAAAGACCTGTCGCTCGCCGAATTCGGCCGGCAGGAAATCCGCCTCGCCGAGCACGAGATGCCGGGCCTGATGACGCTGCGCAAGCAGTACGGCGCGGCCAAGCCGCTGGCCGGCGCGAGGATCATGGGGTCCCTGCACATGACCGTGCAGACGGCGGTGCTCATCGAGACGCTGACCGAACTGGGCGCCGATGTGCGCTGGGTGAGCTGCAACATCTTCTCGACGCAGGATCACGCCGCCGCGGCGGTGGTGGTGGGCCGGCCCGAGATGGGCGGCACGGTCGCCAAGCCGATGGGCGTGCCGGTGTTTGCGTGGAAGGGCGAGACGCTGCCCGAATACTGGTGGTGCACGGTCGAGTCGCTCGTGTGGCCCGACGGCTCGGGCCCGTCGCTCATCGTCGATGACGGCGGCGACGCGACGCTGTTCGTGCACAAGGCCAAGGAATACGAGGCCTCGGGCGTGATTCCCGCGTTCAACGCCGAGAGCGATCCGGAAGAATGGGGTGTCATTCTCGAGACGCTCGCGCGTGAGCTGAAGGCGCGTCCGGGGGTGTGGACGAAGATTGCTGACGGCATCAAGGGCGTGAGCGAAGAGACCACGACCGGTGTGCACCGGCTCTACGAGATGACCGCGGCGAACACGCTGCTGTTCCCGGCCATCAACGTCAACGACTCGGCCACCAAGAGCAAGTTCGACAACCTGTACGGCTGCCGCCACTCGCTCATCGACGGCCTCAATCGCGCCAGCGACGTGATGCTGTCGGCCAAGGTCGCGGTCGTGTTCGGCTACGGCGACGTGGGCAAGGGCTGCGCCCAGGCGCTCAAGGGTCAGGGCGCCCGCGTGATCGTCACCGAGATCGATCCGATCTGCGCGCTGCAGGCGGCGATGGAAGGCTACCAGGTGACGACGCTCGACGAGGTGATCGCCACGGCCGACATCTTCATCACGGCCACGGGGAACAAGAACATCCTCACGGTCGAACACATGATGCAGATGAAGGACAAGGCCATCATCGGCAACATCGGCCACTTCGACAACGAGATCGAC
>JANNEJ010000655.1:0-10099 GCA_031378585.1 Acidobacteriota bacterium
GCGGATCGTTCTTGAGCACGGCGGCCACGTCGAAGCCGTTCATCTCGGGCATCATCACGTCGAGCACCACGAGATCCGGGCGTTCGCGCCGCACTTCGACCAGCGCTTCGCGCCCGTTGGTGGCGATGCGCACGAGGTAACCGGCCTCGGTCAGCTCCTGCGTGAGCAGCTCGCGGATGTTCGGGTCGTCGTCAACGACGAGCAGTCGCGGCGCCCGCTCGGCCGTGCGCGGCGTGGTCACGACCACCTGATCGCGCAGCTGGCGAATGAGGGCCGCGAGTTCTACGGGCGTGCCGCCGGCTCCGGGCGACGAGACCTGCGCGTCGGGCACGGGAATCGAGAACGAGAACACGCTGCCCGTACCCATCTCGCTTTCCACCCACACGCGCCCGCCGTGGTGTTCTACGATCTCGCGGCAGATGGGCAGCCCCAGACCCGTGCCCTTGGGCTTGTCGGTGAGCGTGTCGCCGACCTGCTTGAAGCGTTCAAACACCTTGGGCTGATCGACCGGCGCGATGCCCATGCCGGTATCCACGATGCTCACCACGATCTCGCCGCCGCGACGCACCGCCCGGCAGGTGACCGAGCCGGCGTCGGTGAACTTCACCGCGTTCGAGATCAGGTTGATGACCACCTGGATCAGGCGGTCACTGTCGCCCGTCACCACCGGCAGACCCGGCGTCACGTCGGTAATCAGGCGCAGGCCCTTCTGCTCGAAGAGCGAGGACGTGGCCGCGGTGGCGCGGTCGATCACCTCGGACAGCGATACCGGCTCCATGTGCCACTCGAGCTTGCCGGCCTCGATCTTGGCCAGATCGAGCACGTCGTCAATGAGCTTGGTCAGGCGCTCGCCTTCGCTGACGACCACTTTCAAGTTGTCTTCCACCTGCTGGATGGTCGCCACGATTTTCTTGTCGTCTTTCGGCACCAGCGGGAAGATGCGGTCGTCGAGGCGCTTCTTGATGATCTTGGCAAAGCCCAGCACCGACGTGAGCGGCGTGCGCAGCTCGTGGCTCACGGTGGAGAGGAACGCGCTCTTGGCCTGGTCGGCCTCTTCGGCGATGGCGCGCGCGTGCTGCGCTTCCTCGAAGAGCCGGCGGTTCTCATGCTCCTGTTCGTTCAACTGCCGGTAGGCCGCGGCATTGTCGAGCGCGATGGCGGTGTACGACGCCAGGCTTCGCATCATGCTCAGGTGATGCTCGGTGTAGGCGTTGGTTTCGAAGCTTTGAATCGTGATGATCCCCAGCACCCGATCCTTGGCCTCGAGCGGCAGATAGATGACCGACTGCGGCGCCCGGGACATCGAACCGTCTTCGAGCGGACGGCTCTGCTCGTCGTAGCGGCTGACGTACTTCTTGTGGTCGCACTGGAGATCGTTGATGAAGACCGGCTGGCGGTGCGTGATGCACCACACGGGCAGCTGATCCGGATCGGCTGTGCTGCGTGAGTACGGGGCATAGCGTTTGCCCTGTTCGATCGCGAGCCGGTACTCGATTTCCTGGCGCTCGGGATGATAGAGACCCACGCCGAACACGTCGGCGTCGGCAAGCTGGTTCACGCGCTCGTAGAGCTTGTCGAAGATGGTGTCGAAGTCGAGCGAGGCGGTGATCTCGCGGCCGATGTCGCTCAGCAGCTCGATGTTCTTCTTGCCCTCGCCTTCGGAACGCGCCAGCGCCTCGGCCGATTCGGCACGCAGCCGCGCTTCGGCGAATTGCGCGCGCTCGCGTTCCTGACCGATCACACGGCGGCGCTGCAGCCGGTCCACGCCGAGCATGAACAGGCCGGACAACAGTCCGTAGCCGCCGTACGCCCACCACGTGCGATACCACGGCGGCAGGATCGTGAACGCGTAGACGCCCTCGTCGCTCGTCTGGCTCAGCTCGTTGCGCGCCCGGACGTGGAAGCGATAGTCGCCAAACGAGAGGTTCGTGTAGTCGCGGCGCGACTCGGTCGACCAGGCCGACCAGTCGGCGTCGACGCCGTCGAGGCGCGCCTGATACTGCGTGGTTCGTTCGTTGATGAACGAGGGGGCCGCGAACTCGAACCGCATCGACCGGGTAGACGCGTCCAAGGCGGGCGGCTCGCCGGCGCCGGGGACCGGTGCGATGGCGTCCGTCTGATTGACGGTGATGCGCCGGACGAGCGCCGAGAACTTCGGCGTCGAACGTTCGAACTTCGTGGTGTCGAACCGCGCCAGCAGGCCGCTCGTGCCGAACCAGAGCACCCCGCTTCGTTCCGCATAAAAGGCACCGGTTCGGTCAGCTGAGAACCTGCTGAAGAGTTGTCGATCGACGGTGTAGCTGCCATCCGGCTGGCGGGCCATGACCGCCGCATCGCGGCCCGACGAGACGTAGATGCGCCCATCTGGTCCCTCGGTCACGTTGATGAACCCCGAGTCCTTGTCACGCTCGACCACGTCGAAGGTGGTGTCGGGCACAAACCGTTTCGCCGACGGGTCGAACACGGCCGTCTTGCCGAGCACGGCCACATACATCTTGTCGGCGATGGCAAAGACGGTGGACCCGCCCTGCGCCAGGCCTTGCTCCGCGCCATACCGTTCGATCGCTGGGGCGGAGGGACGCGGCCCGGCCCCACCGGCAATGTCGGCTCCGCGAAGCAGGAGCAGCCCGGACGACTGCGTTCCGGCCCACAGGGTGCCATCGGCTTGCTGGTGCAGGCTGCGCACCTGGTCGGACACCCCGGCCACACGGCCCTCATTCACCCATCGACCGTTCGTCCAGATGAGCGAGGCGAGTCCGTCGGCCAGTCCCACCCAGATGCGGTGGGGATCCACGCGCGACGTGGTGACGACGAACGTGCCGAACGAACGATTGGCGGATTCGACAATGGGCTCGGCGACCGAGCCGCTGATCCGGTAGAGCCCATCACTGGCCGTCAGCAGCAACTGGGGCGGGGTCTTCCCGTCGGGATCCACGAACTCCTTGAAGGCCCAGCACTGGTTGGCCACGCCGGTCACATTCAGCAGTGCCGGAGGTCCGGTCGGCCGCGGCGAGAGGTATTGCACGCCCTGGCCGTGGGCGATGTACAGGCGCCCGTCGTGCCGGCGAAGATCGCTGGCGGCCGCGCGCAACCCGTGCTCGGGTCCGAACAGAGAAAATGGTGACTGCGCCTCGACGCGGGCCAGCCCCACCGCCAGCCCCAGCCACAAGCCGCCTTCGCGATCGGGCATCAGGTTGTACACGGACGGGCTCAACAGCCCGTCACTCTGATCCACATGCTCGAGCAGGCGGCCCTGGCGATCGAGCAGCACCAGGCCGGCCGACGTGGTCGTGAGTGCGATGGAGCCGTTGGGCAGGTTGAACGCACGGTAGAGGTTGTTCGCCCTGATGATCGAGTCCGCCTCGGTGGCAAACGGACGCATCGCGGCACCGTCGTAGAGAAACAGCCCGTCGCGGCGCGTGCCCATCAGCAGGTGCGTGTCGTCGTACGGAATGACAATCGGATAGGCTTCCTCGCCCATCCGTTCGGCGCCAGGGACCGGCTCGAGGACGTCGTTCTCGAGCGCCATCAGCACGCCACCGGTCTGGCTGATGTAGAGGGTGTTGTTGGCAAACTGCGCGCGATTGAAGATGCGCCCCGTGGGCTTCCAGACCTTGAAGGCGTCGTTTGCCCAGCGGAAGATCCCGATCTGCGTCTGGAAGTACACGCCCTCGGGCGCGGCGAAGGTGCGCCACACGTCTTCGAACACCCGCGCGTCGGCGGGTAGCTTGTCGATCATGGACACGAAGCGTGTGTCGCCACGCTCGTCCGGTTCGATGTAACCCAGGTCGCCGACCGCGCCGACCCAGACGCGCCCGCTGGCATCGGCCGCCAGCGACCGAATGGTGGTCTTGGTGGGCGTCTGGATGCGACGCCACGTCACGCCGTCGAACTCGAGCAGCGCGCTTGTCGAACCGACGTAGATGACGCCCCGGGCGTCCTGCAGCAACGCCCAGTTCTGTCCACCACCTTCATAGACTTCCGGCGGATACTGACGAACGAGGAGGCCTCCGGCCTCGGGGTGCCTCATTGCCGGCGCGGCCATCGGTTGGGCCGAAGCGGGCGCCGGGGCCGACACCTGCATCCGTGCCTGGCCGCTCGCGCAGACGATGGCGCCGCATACGAGCAGCAGACGCGCCAGTGGTCGAAGCCGGGTATGGGCCGTCAAGATGGGCTGATTCTATCGCAGCAACGCGGGGAATCCAGACACCGCCGGCCCGACGGTGAAGATGCAGAACGCGGCCGACGCCCCCAACCTCACGGTGCTATGGCGGTGGTCGTCAGCGGCACGACCTTGCCGCCACGCCAGACCCGCACCGTCACCGTGTCGCCCGCCTTGACCCTGTCGAGCGCGGCCAGAAATCCGCTCATGAACAGCTCAGAAGTAGTGACCGGCGTACCGAGCACCTCGAGCACAACGTCTCCACCGATCAACAGCGGCACATCGGCGACGGTCGCGGGCAGCGAGCCGGCGCGCAGGCCGAGCCGCGCGGCCAGCGACCCGGCGGCTACGGCTTGCACCAGCAGGCCGGCCGGCTGCGGCAAGTTGAACGCATCGGCCATGGGCCCCTCGAGCATGAAGGACTCCACCCCGAACCAGGTGCGCCGCTCGTCCAGCAGCAACCGCTTGGCCACATTACCGGTCACCGAAAAACTCGGCCCCCCCGTGGCGCCCTCCTTGCTGAGCACGTGGGTGACGATGCCCACCACCAGGCCGTCGAGGGTGAAGAGGGGGCCGCCGGAGTTACCCTCGAAGACGTCGAGGTCGGTCTGAAAGATCTCGAGAGCGGAGGCGTCTTCGTAGACCTTCGGCTGGTCGCGCCGCGCGCTGATCCAACCCACGGCCAGCGAATGGTTCGCGCCGTAGGGCGCGCCAACCGTGAAGATCTGGTCGCCGGCGTCGAGCAGGTCCGAGTCGCCGAAGGTGGCCACCGCGGCGGTCGGCGGCACGCGCCCGAGCTGCAGCAAGGCGAGGTCCGCAAACGGCGCCACGGCGATCACCGTGGCGGCAATCGGCGCGCCGTCCAGGAAGTGCACCTGAATGGCTGAGTCGGCCTTCACGACATGTGCGGCCGTGATCACCTTCCCATCGGCCGAGACGAGCACACCCGATCCCAGGCCTTGCTCCGGGGGCGCTGCGTCGGCGCCATTGACGCTAACCGCCGGAGCTTTCGCCGTGGTGCGGATCAAGACGACCGACGCATTGACGCGACGGAACACATCCTTCAGCGGTTGCGCGCCGGCAGTCGTGGCCGTCATGGCCAATGCACACCACACGGCCATGACAACGGGTGGACCAGACATCCGCTTCTCCATCACAAAAGGCGAGCGGCGTGCAGATACGCCATGGCCGCGCGCGACGCATACGATTCCATCAGGCGGTCGTCGGGGCTCTCGCCGTCGGTGTCGAGCAACGCCAGCGTGCCGACGTAAGTGCCTGGGGAGGCGACCGGCACGAGGTACAGCTCAAAGGCCGGCAGGGCAATACCGAGCGCGTTGCCGACCATACGCAGCCGGTCCGGGGCGAGCCGCGTCACCTGCGTGGCCAGCATCTCGACCGGAGCCTGGCGGCCCTCCGTGCCGGTGAACTCGCCAAGCGTGGCGGCAATCATGGGACCCTCCGGCGTGACGACCACAAACGCTCCCGCCTGGTAGTTGCCGACGCGACCGGCTCCCTCCAGCGTCAGGCGCGCGACCTTGTCCACGTCGGCGCCCTCGAAGGCAGCCTGCCCCACCGCTACGGCCTGCTCCATGAGTGCGGCGTAACGGCGCAGTGGCTGGATGACGGCCATGATGTCTTCCCGCCGGCCCTTTGGAAGGTCGTGCAACAGGCCTTCGAGGTTGCGCATGAAAGGATCGATGCTCATAGGGTCTGTGGTTCGCTCCACGAGCCAAGCGGGCCCAGCCTCGAGGACTTCTTGTGCTGGTGCCGGTCCATACGACGCAACACGTCGTCGAGAAACGCGATGGCTTCGACCTGGTGCGGCCCCTTGTTGAGCATGACGCACTCGGCGCGTTGCCCCATCGCCGCGTCGGTAGCCTCGCCGCGACTGGCGGCGCCGTCTTTGACCAGGCGCTCGAGCACCTGCGTCGCCCAGACGACCGGCACGTGCGCCGCCTCGCAAATCCAGAGAATCTGTTCCTGAATCTCGGACAGGCGTCCGAGCCCGATCTCGACCGCCAGATCGCCGCGGGCAATCATGACCGCCACCGGCTGGCGGCCGCCGGCCGCCACGATTAGGCGAGGCAGGTTGCAGACGGCGAGCGACGTTTCAATCTTCAGGACCACGGGCAGCAACGGCCGGTTCGGCCGCCGGCTCGACAACTCCCGCTGGAGCCGCACCACGTCGGCAGGTCGCTGCACAAACGAGTAACCCACGCAGTCGGCATGCGCGGCGACGAAGTCGAGGTCCACGAGGTCCTTGGCCGTAAGCGGCGCAATGGCCAGGTCCACGCTGGGCAGATTGATTCCCTTCTCGGCGCGAAGCCGTTCGCCGCGGTCGCGCGCGTGGACGACCTCCAGCACCGCGCGGCCCGACGCTACCGACACCACCCGCGCGCCGATCTTGCCGTCGTCGATCCAGACCTGCGCGCCTGGGGTCAGGGCGTGGACGATCTCGGCGTGCGACACCGTGGCCCGCACGCGGGCATCCCGCGACCGCAGCGGTGCAGTGCTGAGTTCGAAGCGGTCGCCCCGGACCAGACGGACCTTGCCGGTTGGCACGATGGAGGTGACCCGCACCTTGGGGCCGGCCAGGTCCATCAGAATCGCGCACCGGCGGCCGGCGGTCTTGGCTGCGGCCCGCACGTGTCGGATGATGGCCCGCCAGACATCGGGGCCGTCGTGGGCACAATTGATGCGGGCGCAATCGGCGCCGGCCGCGAGCATTCGCGCCACGAGCGCCGGATCCGTTGCGGCCTCGGTCGGCATGGTGACCATGATCCGCGTCCTGGGTCCATGCGGGTCACGACCAAATATTCGCATCTGTTCGCGCGCGATCGCGGCGTGTCCTGCCTGGTGGCGCCGGCCGGGGCGCGAGGGCGGCGTCGGGTTCCCGGACAGCACGGTGAGCGTGGTGAGAATGGCATCGAGCGCGGGCAGCACGTGCGCCTCGGTCTGTCCCAGAGACGACAGCCCCAACTGCGACAGCCGATCCTGCAGGGTTCGCACGTCCCGACGACGCAGCGCCAGGTAGTGGGCAAGGTTGGCGGCCGCCGGCGTGAACGCCGGGCGCCTGAGCGATCGCGCCCAGAGCGCCAGCGTGGCGGCGCCGTCGTCCGCCACCTCGGCCCGCAGCCGCGATAGATCGGCCAGTGCGGCGCGAGCGGCGGCAGGTGGGGCCGGCATATCGGTCACTCGTTGCGGCGAGCTCGTCAGCTCCGCAGGCGCGCCATCTGCTGCTCGATGAGCGCGGCACGCCGAGCCACGCCGTCGGCCTTATCGCGCAGCAGCCGCCGCTTCGCGGGGGCGCTGTCGACGTCCGACAGGATGGCCGCCTTGTTCGTGATGAGGGCCAGCATGGCGCCGGTGGCCGCGCGGGCACGCTCCAGCGCTTCGGTCTGCACGGGCGTCAGTGTGGCTGCGGTCAGGCCGGGGCCGGTCATGGCGCTCATGAGCGCGGTGGCCCGGGCGTTCAGCACATCCACCTGCTGCAGCACGGCAATCAGGTTGGCGTCGCGCTCGCCGAGCATCTGCCGTACTTCCAGGGCGTCCACGCGGACGATCTGCGCCGCGGCGACCAGGTGGTCGACGGCCGTCGGCACATCGGCGCGCGCCGATGATGGCACCGTGAGAACGAGGCTGAGGGCGAAGGTCGCGGAAATCATCAGGTGGCGCATGTCCAAGCTCCTGACGACAACGATAGCCACGCTGGCTCACATAGACAAACAGTTAATTAGAAGGCGAATGATTGATTTTTACTACCAATTGGCGCCCCTTCATGAGGGCGTGCGGCCGACTCAGGTTTTTCCCGACAGCTTGGCAAACGCCGCGGCCAACGTCGTGCTCGGACTCGGAGCCGGAGCGGGACGCTGGGGCGTCGAAGGGCGCGAGGCCACGGGTCGCGCGCCAGACGCGCGGGTACCACCTGGCGGTGCCGATGTCGCATCCCCACCCCGCTGCCCTGTCTTCACCTCGCCGCTCCTCATCGTAAGCGCGATGCGCTTGCGGCCGGCATCCACTTCCACCACGCGCACCGTCACGATGTCGCCGGTCTTCACCACCTCGCGTGGGTCTTTCACGAAGCGATCGGCGAGTTGCGAGACGTGCACGAGGCCGTCCTGATGCACGCCGATGTCGACAAACGCGCCGAAGTTGGCCACGTTGGTCACCACGCCCTCTAGCTGCATGCCGGGCAGAAGATCCCGCAGCTCCTGCACGCCGTCCTTGAAGGCCGCCGTCTTGAATTCCGGACGCGGGTCGCGGTTGGGCTTGTCGAGCTCGGCCAGGATGTCTTTCACCGTGGGCACACCGAACTGCGCGTCGGCGAAGTCCTCGGGCGTCAGGGTCTTGAGCACCGCCGACTTCCCGATGAGCTCGTGCACCGCCAGGCCCGTGCGCGCCACGATCCGCTCCACCACAGGGTAGGCCTCGGGATGCACGGCAGACGCGTCGAGCGGATGGTCGCCGTTTGCGACGCGCAGGAACCCGACGGCCTGCTGGTACGTGCGCTCGCCCACGCGCGGCACCTTCAGCAGCTGCCTCCGGTTGCGAAAGGGACCGTTGGCGTCGCGGAACGCGACGATGTTGCCAGCCAGCGACTCGCTCAGCCCGGAGATGCGCGCAAGGAGCGGTGCGGAGGCCGTGTTCAGATCCGCCCCCACGGCGTTCACGCAGTCTTCAACCACCGCGTCGAGCGTCTTGCCGAGCTGAAACGGGCTGACGTCGTGCTGATACTGCCCCACGCCGATCGCCTTGGGGTCGATGCGCACGAGCTCGGCCAGTGGATCCTGCAGCCGCCGCGCGATCGAGACCGCGCCACGCAGCGACACGTCGAGGTCGGGAAACTCCTTGGCCGCCAGCGCCGAGGCCGAGTACACCGACGCTCCCGCCTCAGAGACCACCACCTTCGCCAGGGGCAGTTCCGGGTGCGCCTTCATCAGGTCGCCCGCCAGCTTGTCGGTTTCGCGCGAGGCCGTGCCGTTGCCGATCGAGATGAGCTGCACGCCGTGCTTCGCCGCCAGCATCCCGAGTGTGCGCAGCGAGCCCGCCCAGTCCTTGCGTGGTTCGTGCGGATAGATGGTGGCCGTGTCGAGCACCTTGCCCGTGCCGTCCACAACCGCCACCTTCACGCCGGTGCGGATGCCCGGGTCGAGGCCCATGGTGACGCGTTGGCCGGCAGGGGCCGCCAGCAACAGGTCGTGCAGGTTGCGGCCGAACACGCGGATCGCCTCGAGTTCGGCCTGCTCGCGCAAGCGCGTCTCGGTCTCGACCTCGACATGCAGCAGCATCTTCACCTTCCAGGTGAGGCGCACGGTGTCGGCCAGCCACTTGTCGGCAGGCCGGCCACGATGCTCGATACCGGCTCGCGCGGCGATGCGACGCTCAGGCTCACTCGGCCCCTCGGCGCCGTCGTCGGGCAGACCCACTGCCAGGCGCAGGAAGCCCTCCTTGCGGCCGCGCAGCAGCGCAAGCACGCGATGCGAGGGCACCGTCTTCACCTGTTCGGTGGCGCTGAAGTAGTCGGAGTACTTCACGCCTTCGGCTTCCTTGCCTGGTGTGACCGCCGACTTCCATTCGCCGCGCTCCCACACCATCGTGCGAAAGCTGCCGACGAGCTCGGCGTCTTCGGCAAAGGTCTCCATCAGGATCGAGCGCGCGCCGTCGAGTGCGGCGGCCACGTCTGCCACGCCCTTGTCCGCGTCCACGTACGCCGCGGCGGCCGCGTTCGGGTCCTGCGTGGGATCCTGGAGCAGACCTGTGGCCAGCGGCTCCAGACCGGCTTCGCGCGCGATCTGCGCTTTGGTGCGTCGCTTCTGCTTGTAAGGCAGATACAGGTCTTCCAGCCGCGCCTTCGTCACCGCGTCGCGAATCGACGCCGCCAGCTCCGGCGTGAGCTTGCCCTGCTCCTCGATGCTCTCGAGGATCGCCGCGCGCCGG
>JANNEJ010000668.1:0-1842 GCA_031378585.1 Acidobacteriota bacterium
GCCGCTGAGTGCCGCTTTCCACGCGGAGGCGCGCCACACGCCCAGCATCAGGAAGAGCACGACGATGGGCAGCGCGGCCACCGGCGTCGAGAGGGCCAGACTGCCGCCAAGGGGTTCGTAGTTGTGGGTCCACATAATGAAAGTTGGCCGTGTAACGGTCCACGGCCCCGCACGCTTATAACACACGCCGCGCGTCTGGTCATGGCACAATGCCGCGCACCACTGGGCCGCAACACGCGAACGTCTCGCCGGTGGCCCCCTGACCCCATGGCTGACACAGCGTCTCCGGCACCGCCTTCCAGCGCGCGATTCGGCGTGCGGTTCAGCCCGCAGGTGCTCGTGTTCGTCTTCACGTTGGCGGTGGCCTCCCGGCCGCTCAAGGGCGCCATCATCACGGGCGTGCACTGGTGGTGGGGCAACACGTATCAGCAGGTCGAGCTCGTGATGGACGAGGCCCAGCCCAACGAGGGGTATCCCTATATCGACGGGCACCTCGACGGGTCCACCGAGGTGATCCGTGTAGTGGGCGTCATGCAGGGGGGCGTGATTGCCCCCAGGGCCGCGCCCGCGGAGGCCTTCGCGCCCGGCAAGCGCATCGTGATCTGGCGTTCCACCGAGGCCCCGAACTTCACGGTGGAAGGCGAGGAAGTGAACAACTACCCGGTGGCGGGTCGACCGGTGCTGCCGGGGCTGCGGAGCCTGCTCGACTACGTGGCGATGGTGCTCGTGGTGCTCGTGGCCGGCTTGGCAGCGACGATGTGGGTGGGCAATCGATGGGCGCGCAAGTACGGCACGCTGCCGATCAACCGCGAGACCATGCGACGGTGAAGTTCCGGGAGGGGGCGATGAGCGCGTCTGAGACACCGGGTGTTCGGGTCATTCGGCCCGGACACACCTACACCGGCAAGCAGGGCTTCACCTACGGCGCCGGCGCGTCGGCCGACACCGTCGGCGCCGAGCGGATCTGCATGAACGTGCTGCCGATGCCGCCGGGGGCCAAGGCGAAGGTGCACTACCACGACCGCATCGAGACCATTGCCTACATGCTCGAGGGCGAGTGCGTCGTCTACCACGGCGACCAGGTGCAGCACCGGGCGCTCGTCAAGGCCGGCGATCAGATCTTCGTGCCCGCCGACGTGCCCCACGCGCCCTGCAACGAGAGCGGCGCACCGTGCACCTGGCTCGTCGTGCACTCGTCGGGCAGCGACCAGGACGGCATCGTGCTGCTGCCGGAACTGGACGCGCGGCTTGGGCCCGCGTAGGCCTCGGCCGGCAGCTGGCTATTTGCGCTCGTAGACGACCTTGCCGTCGAAGATCGTGAATGCCACCGGCACGTCTGTGGGCGAGCCGATGGGCGCCGACGCGATGTCGCGGCCGAGCACGACCACGTCAGCCAGCATGCCCGGCGCCAGCGTGCCCTTGCGCTGCTCGTCAAACGACGCGTAGGCCGCCCACTTCGTGTAGCCGGCCAGCGCCTCGCCGATGCTGAGTCGCTGGTTCTGGGCCTTCTCGGCCTGGATGCGTGTGGACGCCAGCCACAGGCCCTGACCGGCCTCGAGCGTGGCCACCGGCCAGTCGCTGCCAAACGTCAGGCGTCCGCCGGCGGCCTGAATGCTCTTCCACGCCCACGCGCGCGACGCGCGTTCCGGGCCAATCGCATCCGGCCACGGGCCTGCCGGCACCGCCTGGTTCGCATCCCCGAGCGCCACGTGCATGGGCTGCTGCGACGCAATCACACCCAAGGTTCCAAACCGCGCGATGTCCTGGGCCGAGATGGCCTCGATGTGCTCGAGGCGATGGCGGCGCCCGCGCGCGGGAGCGGGACTCACCTTTGCAGCGTGC
>JANNEJ010000681.1:0-2142 GCA_031378585.1 Acidobacteriota bacterium
CATCAGGAACGCCTGGCGGTAGTGGCGAATCTCGTGGAAGGTCTTGGCCAGACGCGTGAACGACGCACGGATCGGCCCCACGCCGCCGCGCTCTGCGGCCGCGAGCACGCGCGCCGGCTCGGGCACGTGACGCAAGAGCGGAATCATGAAGAGCAGCCACCACACACCCACGCTGGCAAACGACAGCTTGGTGGCGGCCACCGTGCCCGACAGGCCGAACATCTGCGGCTGCAGGATCCACGCGAGGTTCAATACCAGCAGCAGTCCGCCGCCGAGATACCCGAGCGCATAGCCCGCCGACGACACGCGGTCGGTCTCTTGCGGTGTCGCCACGCTCGGCAGCATCGAGTCGTAGAAGATGAGCGAGCCCGACACGCCCAGGTTGCCCAGGATGAACACGATGGCCGCCCACTGCCAGCCGCCTTCGGTGATGGTGGTGAGCAGGAAGGTGCTCACGATGCCGAGGCCTGCAAAGATCACGAGCAGCTGCTTGCGCCTGGAGGTGAAGTCGCCATAGGCGCCCAGCACCGGCGCGGCCAGGGCCACGATGATCATGGCCACGGTCGTGATCACGCCGAACCGCGTCGTCGCTTCGGACGCCGGCATGCCGCTGGCCGCATAGCTGGCAAAAAACGCGGGGAACACCGCCGTCACCACGGTCGTGAAGTAGGCGGAGTTGCCGCAGTCATACCACGCCCAGGCGCGCTGCGCTGGGGTGACGAGGCCGACCCGGGCAAGCAGGCGAATCACCACTAGGCGCGCTCCCGTTTCAGCGCCGCCGCGAATTCCTCGGCCGTCTCCACCCGTATCCCGTACCGGAGGGCCGCCAGGAAATGTCGACGATTGTCGGTCACGATTACCTGGGCGCCGGCCGCCCGCGCCACCTCGGCGATGTGCGCGTCGTACACGCGTCCGCCGGCAATCCCGTCCTGCGCCATCGACCCCAGGAACAGCGCGCGATCCGCAGCGGGAAGATCGTGCACGCCCATGCGCGCGAAGACCTCGCTGCGCAGAAGCGTCGTCGCGTCGAGCGGAGAGAGACGATACTCCGCAGGAAGCCTGGTGGCCACCGAATAGAGTTCCAGGCAGCAGTGCCACGCGGTGCCGACACGTGGCAGCGTGCCTTCGGACACGGCATGAAGGATCTGCTGGGCATGCCGGCTCTGCGGACCGAAATCGACGAGCCCGGCCAGCAGCACGCTCGTGTCGAGGAACACGCTCACGGCCACCGGTTGCGCTCCTCTTCTATCAAGGCGGCCACGTCGACGGCCGGCCGTTCGTCCACGCTCACCGTTGGGCGCGCGACCATTCGCTTGCCGACTCGCACGAGTTGAGGCCCCCGCGCGACGCGCTCGAGGCGCACCCCCGTTTCATCGACGGTGATCTCGAGCGTGGTGCCTGGGGTGAGGCCCGCGCGTTCCCGCACCGAGGCCGGAATGACGACCCGGCCCGCTTTGTCGATGGTAGAACGCATGCCATCAGCCTACCATCGATCTGGTCAGTCAAGGACCATCCCTGACCTGGGTGGTACCATCCGAAGGCGATGTCGCCATCTACTGCCAGGGCCAGGGTGGGCCTCGGACCCGGCGCCACCCGTGTGGCACGCGTGCTCATCTCCACTGCGGCGGTACTTGCGGCCGTGGTGGCCAGTGCTGGCGGCCAGCGCGACAGCAAAGGCGCGTGGGTGGGCGTGCTCGACGAGCATCCCGCCATTGAGTACGCCACGAGGCCCACGCGCGATCCGGTCGCCGTCTTGAATCGCGCGCTCGACGCCGGCCAGGCGTCGTTCACCTTCGAGCCGCAGTCGGGCTACTTGCGGTCGGTGCTCCGCGCACTGCAGGTGCCGGTCGAGTCGCAGATGCTGGTGCTGTCGCGCACGGGCGTGCAGCGCCTCGTGACAAACCCTGCGAACCCGCGTGCGCTCTACTACAACGACGCGGTGGCCGTGGGCTTCATTCGCGGCTCGCCGTTCCTGGAGTTGATGGCCCAGGACCCGGAGCAAGGCGCCGTCTTCTACACGCTCGATCAGCGCGCCACGGACCGGCCGGCGTTCTCACGCCAGACCGCGTGCCTGACGTGCCACGTGGCCGCCGCCACGATGGAAGTGCCGGGCTTCATGACGCGGAGCCTGTATGCGGGCGA
>JANNEJ010000703.1:0-8991 GCA_031378585.1 Acidobacteriota bacterium
CCTTCGCTCACGAGCATGCTCGGACAGAACGGCTGATACCACACGCGGCGTTTGAGCACCAGGTTGAGCCGGTCACGGATGTCTATCCGGTCGGGGCGCGCCAGCACGCTTCGTTGCCCAAGCGCCCGCGGCCCGTACTCCATGCGCCCCTGGAACCACATCACGATCTCCCCGGCTTCCAGGCGCTCGGCCACACTGGTGGCCAGCGGCGCGACCGCGTTGAGCGGCAGGTTCGCAGACTGCAGTGCCGCATCGATGGCACGACATTCGAAGCCGTGGCCCAGGTCGAGTCGACTCAGGTCCAGCCGCACGTCTTGCCCGGCTGCAGCCGCCGCTGCCACGGCCGCGCCGAGCGCGAGCCCGCCGTCGCCCATGTGGGGCATCACGTACACGTCCGTGACCTCCGGCCGCAGCCGGATCTGGCGCGTCGCCTTGACATTGGACACGACACCGCCAGCGAGCGCCAGGCGCGGCAGGCCCGTCAAGCGCACCGCGTCGAGCGCCAACGCGACCATGGTGCGTTCGACCACCCGTTGCGCGAGGAACGCGAACTGCTCATTCGCGTACTGCCAATGGATTGCGGCCAGCCGGCCACGCAGCGCGTGTCCCGGCACGGCCGTTTCGAGGACGCCGTCGCGCACCCGAATCAGGTCGAGCAGCGGATTGTCGGCGTCGTCGATCGGCGAGGCATAGTCGGCAAGCGCCATGACCTTACCCTCGTCCTCCAACTCGCGCATGTTGAGCAAGCTGGTCACGTGCTCGAAGAACACGCCCAGCGACGATCGAGCTGGCGATGCCGCCACTCGGGACAGCCGGCCGTCCCGCCATGTCGAGATCGTCGCCGACAGCCCATCGCCCAGGCCGTCGATGGTCAGCACCGCACGTGGGGCCGTCCCAGACGCCCAGGCAGCACCGGCCGCATGCGCCTCGTGATGGTCGATGAGCCGCAGGTCGGCCGAGCCCAGTCCGCACGCTGACAACGACCTGCGAAGGGCGAGGCGGCTGAGGTGGCGCGAGACCGGTCCCGAAGGCCATTCCGTCACCCGGTATTTCACGCTGCGCACCAGACCGGCAAGGGCGCCTGGGCGGCTCCGGCGTCGTCTCACCGCGTAGTAGCGCTCCTTGCTGCCGGGCCACCACCGGCCAAGCGTCTTGGCCGGATCGGTGGTCGATGCCGCCACGATGTGGACATCGGAGGGCGCCAGGTGCGCGTGCGCCAGGCATGCTTCGATGGAGCGCGTCGGAAAGCACACCTCAAGCTTGCGCCGCGTCAAACGCTCCTCATTGACCGCGAATCGCACCTGTCCGTGCTGCAAGAGAGCGGCACCAGAATCGTGCCCATCCCAGATTCCGAGTACGTTCACCGGATGCCCCAGCTGCCAGAGGTCGTCAGAAGAACAAGTACTTGACGAGCGTGTAGACGTAGCGGGGACCGCTGCGCCAGATCGAGATGTGCGAGTGGCCATGCATGCGTGGGTGCTCGTGACTGGGTACTTCTGCCATCCGTAGGCCCCTCTTCAGCGTCTTGATGATCATCTCCTGTTCGATGGTCGTCGAGTCCTCCCGCAGGCCAAGCTCGCGCAGAACGCTCGTACGTACCGCACGGAAACCGTTCTGGCTTTCACTCAACCGGCAGTTGAACCGCCAGTTGATACACGCGGTGATGAATGAGCTGCCCATGAGCCGCAGGAACTCGTCGAACCCGCCATGCAGCTCGCTCGAGCCCCCACGCAGGCGCGATCCCGATACGTGATCGGCCTGGTCGAGCAGGATGGGTTCGACCAGCAACGGAATGTCTTCGGGGTCGTGCGAGCCGTCGGCATCGATGAAGACGGTGATCGGCGTGCGGATGTGCGGGATCGCGCATCTCAAGGCCTCACCCTTGCCGCGTCCGCCATCGGTCAGCACGCGGGCGCCATGTTCGGCCGCAATGCGTTCGGTGCCGTCGGTCGACCGGCCCGCCACGACGATGATCTCGCTCGCGTAGCGGCGCGCCCGGTCGATCACCTGGCCGACGCTCGGGGCCTCTTGCTTCGCCGCAATCACCACCGAGACGTCGGCGGCGACATGGCGGGCCTCCACCTTGTCGAGGTGGGCTCGAATCGCCGCGTCTGTGAAGCAGGTGACATGCACGGTCGGGCGTTTCTCAGGGACGATCTGGCGCCGGGATTGGCGCAGATCCGGGCCGCGGGCCCCAGCGACCCGCAAGCGCGTTGCCGAGGATGCTCTGATACGCCTCGCAGGCGGTCCAGCACTGCGGACACTGCCCCTGCCAGATTTCACCCTGGACACGCGCCGTCTCTGCTGCGCGCCAGATGGGCTCGAGCCGCATGCCGGTGTCGCGCAGGCGGCCGAGCGGGCGGGAGTAGGTGATACACGGATAGACGACACCCCACGGGTCGATGAAGCAACTGGCGCGCAAGGCGTGGCAGGGCATCGGCGTCTGGCCGGTCCGGAGATACCCGTCGAGGTGGCGAAGATACACGGCCTCGAGCACCTGTTGGGCGGAGCGCGGCGCACCCCTGAGGCGCCGATAGGTGTTCAGGTCCTGCCTGGCGGCGATTGCGTCGGGCGCCACGCCCGGTGCGGTGTCGTTGCCGTAGTAGTGTCCTGACACCTGCGCGATGTTCAGGTGCATGTCGTCGATGGTGAGGCCGGGGCACTCGCGGGCGCAGGCCTGGAACGTGTGTTCGAAGCGGCCAAGGTTGTGGGACGACAGTGTCATCCCGAACACCGTCGACACGCCGGGTATCGCCCGAAGCGCGTTGAACGTCGCGATTTGACGCTTGAAGCCGCCCTTGATCCCTCGGATCTCGTCGTTGAGCGCTTCGTCACCGTCGAGGCTCACGGTCACGATCGTGCGCGCCGGTCCCCGGCCTGCGATCCGTCCCACGCCCGCCACGATCTTGTCGGTCAGGAACCCGTTGGTGGGGAAGTGCAGGACCGCCAGGTGTCGCCAACCCGCGACGATCGCGTCGAGCACCTCGAAGATGTCGGGCCGCAGGAAGATCTCGCCGCCAGTGAGGTCGACCCACGACACCGTGGGGTTCTCTCGCACCAGGGCGACGAGCTCGTCGGTCGTCAATTCGTCGGTCGGCTTCCGCTTCCAGATATTGCACGTCTTGCAGCGATACTGACACCAGTAGGTGAGGCAGAGATTGAGTTTCAGCGGCGCGGACGGTCGATGCGCCGTGGCAGCAAGCAGCGCCGCCCCAAGCTGGGCAGAGCGTGCGAACACGTCGAGCCGTCTCCGTGCAGACATCAGCCCCTCTCCTACTTCTTGCCCTTGAACTGCGCGGTGTCGATGACCCAGTCGTCATTCTGGAGGCGGTGCATCTGGAACGTCACCCGGCCTTCGTTGGGAGGCTGGGCACCTCCGACCTTCGGCTTGAAGAGCTGCTTGAAGTCGAGTTCGATGAGTGCGGAGCCGGCATCGGGATCGAACTTCAAGAAGCGGGGCGGTCCGCCAAAGGTGTAGTCCAGCGCCTGGTACTGAGCCAGCTGCACTCTGATGTTACGTGGAGCGGTCGGGTACACCGACAGGAGATCCTGATAGTCGAGTCGTCCGTAGGCCGCGAGGTACTTCTCGAGCGTCTCGGCGATCAACGCGCGCGACGCGGCTTCGCGCGTGAGGATCTCTCTGACCGGCTTGCTCGGGTCCTCCGCGCTGGCCACTGCCGGACCGGTTGTCACCGCCGTTGGCGCAGGGCCTCCGGCGCCTGCGCCGGTCATATTCGCAGGGCCGGCGCTCGGCCCGACCGGTGCAGCGCTGCCGGGTCCACCGGGTCCGCCGGGTCGGACGGCTGACGTCCGATTTCCTCCCGATCCAAGCGGGCCGGTCGGCGCGCCACCGGCCGGCCCGGCGCTCGTCAGTGTTGCTGGACGGCCGCCGACGAAGGTCGCGCCACAGGTACGTGGGCCCACCATGACGGCCTTGCCGTCAGGACCGCAGTCCCCGGAAAAGCCCTGAAACACGTAGCCCTCGTCCGCGTGCCCTTGCAGCTCGACCACGAATCCCGCGCTGAACCTCCCCGAGCACTCCTTACCCTGGGAGCCGCACAGAACGCCCTGGCCGACGATAGTGCCGCCCAGGGGCGCCGCAATGGTGAGCAGGACGTCGTCGGCGGCCGTCGGCAGGACATCGGCTCGCTCGAACGTCGCGCCGCACTCACGGGGCGCGTTCATCATCGTCCTGCCAGAGGGCGCGCAGTCGCCAGTGAAACCCGAGAACGTGAACCCTTCTTCCGCCTGGGCCTCGAACTCCAGCATCTCCGCATTCGAGAAAGACGCCGAGCACGTCGTCCCTCTCGCGCCACACGCAATGCCGTTTGCCGTGATGGTGCCGCCGACCGGCGTCGTGACGGTTACGCGGTAACCTGAGTTCCACGGCTGCCACAACCACACGCCGCCCGCAACGGCTGCCAGGCCAACGGGAATGGCAATTACAACGAGCAGCGTCTGGCGCGCCCATTCTCGCGGGTCCCAGAGCGCAGCAGGTCTGTCCCATTTGGGCTGGGGCGTCGTTTGCATGCGGGGAAGGGCGGTCTTGGTCGTGGGCCGGATGACGACGGTCGGGTCCTGGTGGCTCCCGAGGCTGCCACGGAGTTTGTCGCGTCGTGAATCGTCGTTGGTCCGCTCGGAACGGCCCAGGTCGTCTGCGCGCCTCGCCATGTCCGCGGAGCGCTTCCTGCCGTCGGTCGCGGCGGACGGCTGAGGCTGGACGACGATCGTTGGCTCCAGTTGGCCGGCGTCGCCGCTGGGGAACCTGTCGCGTCGCGGCGCGTGGGCGGTCTTTTCGCCTCGCAGCTCGGCGTGGCTGGGAAAGTCGGCCAGTGCTACCGGCGCGAGCCGTGGCCTCTGGCCTTCGAGTTGCGAGAGCAACGTCGCCGCCGCCAGGTGATTGGGATCTTCCGCGAGTGCTTCCAGCAGATAGCGACGCGCCGTCTCCGGGGCGCCCTCATCGACCATGGAGGCGGCGTGTCGATAGGCGATCTCGGCGCGCGGCACGTGACCTTTGCCCTGCCCAGGCTGCGGCGTGACCCGCGGATGGACCGGCGTGTCTGTGGAGGCGAGGCGCGCGTATTGCTGCTGGAGCGCTTCTTCCATGGACTGCGCGTCCTGGTAGCGGCGGTTCGGGTCCTTCTCGAGCGCTGTGGTCACGATGTCCGCGACCGCCGGATCGAGATCGGCCACCAGCGACACAAGCGGCGCGGGCTGCGCCTGCAGGACGCTGCGTTCGACCTGCTTGGTGTTGGCGCCAGAGAAGGCCTCGTGCCCGGAGAGCAGCTCATAGGCCACGGCGCCGACCGAGAAGATGTCGCAGCGGTGGTCGACGTCGTTGCCTTCGATCTGTTCGGGCGACATATAGCCCGGCGTGCCAATCTGCATGTTCAACTGCGTGAGTTGCGCGCCGACTTGCGTCAGGGCGTCGGCAACGCGCGAGATTCCGAAGTCGACGATCTTCAAGCGACCCTGCTGGTCGACCATCAGATTGGCGGGCTTGACGTCCCGATGAATGACGCCCGCTTCGTGGGCGTGCGCCAGGCCCGAGCACAGCTCGATGAGCAGCTTGAGCTTCTGTCTCAGCGAGAGCTCGGCCTTTCTCTTGATCTTCTCGGCCAGCGTCTCGCCCCTCACGTACTCCATGACGATGAACGGAGCGTCTTGGAACTCTCCGGAGTCGTAGATGTCGACGATGTTGGGGTGGTTCAGGCGTGCTAGTGACTGGGCCTCTCGGGCAAACCGAGCCCGGAGATCTGCGGAATCGAGGTGGGCCTTCAGCAGCTTCAAGGCCACCAGGCGGTCGGTTGTGGGGTTCGTGTCTCGCGCCAGGTAGAGCGTCCCCATACCACCGCCGCCGATTGGGCTCTTGATCTCGTATCGGCCTATCCGGTTCGGCTTTGGTGACATGGCGAATCCAGAGCGAGCGGCATCGTAGCACGTCGGCCAGTGCCCTTCGAAGGGTCGGCACGGGCACCACTGCGCCTACAGCCTTAGCGATCAATCGGCGTTCCGGCCGTCGCGGGACGACCAGGAGTCCGTCACCCGCGTTGTCCCGGCACCGCCCCGGCGTGCATCCCAGCGGCCACCAACTCGAGGACGCTGGCGAATTCTCCTGCGCAGGCGTCCAGCACGCTGGCGGTGACGGCGGTGGACAGCACCATCAGGCCGCGCGTGGCAGAGAAGATGCCACGGTTGAGGAGGGCCAGGTGCATCAGCTTCACGAGCCGGGTGTTTCCGTCGGCGGCGGTTTCTGGCGTGCGCGGCCCTTCTGCACGGAAGTGCAGCTGCATCAGCGAGCCGTAGCCCACGATCACCGCCTCGACGCCTGCGGCCCTGACCAGGTCGTTCAGTCGTGCGCGGAACGCGTCGCCGGACGCGTTGAGCGCAGCGACCGCGGCCTCGTCGTAGCGCGCGAGCGTGGCCAGGCCCGCCGCCATCGTGGCGGCGTTGCCGTTGAAGGTGCCCGAATGCGAGATCGTGCCGCGCCTGGTGGGGTCGTAGGTCGCCATCACCTCGGCACGCCCGCCAAACGCTCCCACTGGCAGGCCACCGCCGATGATCTTGCCGAAGGTGGTGAGGTCGGGCGGGACGTCGAACACCTGCTGCAGACCGCCCACCGCGAGGCGGAACGTGATGATCTCGTCGAGGACGAGCAGCACGCCGCATTCGGCCGTGACCGCGCGGAGTCCATGCAGGAACTCCCGCTCGGCGAGGTTCGCGCCCGAGCACAGCATCGGCTCCTCGATCACCGCCGCCAGATCATGGTGATGCCGGCGCACCAGGTCGGCCGTGTATGCAAGATCGTTGAAGCGGCCCAGGAGCACTTCGCTGACGGCGCCGGGCGACAGGCCGATCGGCACGGGGCCATCAAACGGCGCCGATGCACCCACGGCCACCTGGTCGTGCGACCCATGGTAGCCGCCGGCCATCTTCATGATGCGCGACCGGCCGGTGAAGGCCTTCGCCGCGCGCAACGCGCCGAGCGTCGCCTCCGTGCCCGAGTTGCAGAAGCGCAGTCGTTCAACCGACGGCACCCGCGTGCACAGCGTTTCGGCCAGCTCGACCTGCAGGGCGTTGGCGGTGCCGTGGGCCGTGCCATGCTCGTCCTGACGGGCCATCGCCCCAACCACGTCGGGATGCGCGTGGCCGTGCACGAGCGACGTGAAGTTGTTGAGCAGGTCGAGGTAGGCGTGCCCGTCGGCGTCCCACAGCCGCGGGCCCTCACCGCGCGAGATGAAGAGCGGGTACGGCAGGTGGAATGTGCCGGTGCGCGTGTCGCCGCCAGGCATCACGCGCCGGGCGCGATCGTAGAGCGCGCGCGACGCCGGGGTACGCGACTTGTAGATCGCCTGGGTGTCGGCTTCGAGCGCGGTCAGTGGGTCCATGAGGCGGGGGAGCCGGCCCGTGGCTCAGTCGTCGTGACTGAGTTCGTACTCGCGCTGTTCGCGCGCCTTGTCGCCTTGCTGCACGCGGTCGCGCCGCCCTGCGGCGCGCATGGCCAGGGCATGGGTCGAGTCCGACTTGATGGCGGGCAGTGACAGCAGCTTGGTCAGAGCAGTGGCCGCGCACTTGGGGCACGCGGGCGTGTCGCCGGTGCGGACCAGTGTCTCGAATTCGTGGCGGCAGGCGTTGCAGGAGTACTCGAAAATCGGCACGGGCGGCGTGACCTCGTACGGTGTCCAGCGCCGAGGATAGCACGCAGCCGGCGTGCCGGGTTCAGAAGGTCCAGCGCAGGCCGACGCCGGGGCGGACGCTGAGCCCGCCGTTTACCGCGTACGCGCGCACCTGCGGCACGATGGCTGCGTGGCCGGTCAGCGTCACGGCGATGTCGGCGCCAACGACCGCCACCGCGTGGTAGCTCGAGTTCTTGTCGTCGGCACTCGGGAAGGGCAGGTCGAGGCCGCCGAGGCCTCGTCGTTGGTAGACGTAGCTGGTCGTGACGTCCTGGTTCAGTAGACCCACGCCGCCCAGCAGTTCAATCGACGTCCGACCGCCTCCCAGGTGATAGCCAAGCAGGGCGAACCCCGCCGCGGTCGTCCGCTTCGATTCGACCGACTGGGGCGCGAAACTCAGACTTGACGTGGCCGACACGTTCGTCCCGAACCCGAAGTTCGTGCCGACGGTCAGACTCTCGAGCGAGAACAGCGGATAGATGCCCACGTCCTGCGACCGCTTCAGCGCGTCGGTCAGCGACCACTCGAAGCGTGCCGACACTCGATCGGTGAGGTGCACGCCAATACCCAGCGCCCCGCCGGCCACCGTGCCGCCGGCGTCGTCTCCGGTCATACCGAGGCCGCCAAGGGTCGGCGCCTTCTCAATGGCGGCAAAACCACCGGCACTGATGAACACCGTGCCTCGGGTGGGTTGCGCCGTGGCCACAGTAGACGACGCGACGAGCAAAACAAGGACTACACACGCAGGCATACGCATCACGGGAATTCTCCAACCGACTCGGTGCCTACACACTTAGCACGAGTCGCCGCTGACGGGGCGACACTGGTCCCAATCAGAATTCAGACGTGTGCAACCAGATGATACGCGCTCGACGGCGCTGTGCCTTCGGCTAAGACTCGGTGGTTCGCGCGGATGCCGTCATGGTGGCCTTCCGCCGGTAGTCGAGCTCGCCGCAGCTGGCGCACTGCGTGAGCCGTCCCTTGGGCAGGTCGGCCACCATCACAGCCAGGTCGTGGCCGCAAACCGGGCAGGTGTGAAGGAGGTCCGCCGGCAGGGATGCCAGTGGCCTCTGAGTATCCAACACGCTGGCTGGTTTGCAACCTGCATGCCGCATACGGAGGTCGTCACGCACAGCCTCGTGCGGATCGGCGCAACCGGTGTTTCCTGGAACGAAACGTCCGAAAAACGACAGGGGAAGAGAGGCGCCGTGGTGCGGTGTGGGAGAAGGTGACGCGAGGTTGGCGGGGTTGTGTGCATTTTAAACCCACAACCCCCCCACCAAGAGGGACAACAACCTGATCGGTACAACGACAT
>JANNEJ010000706.1:0-3285 GCA_031378585.1 Acidobacteriota bacterium
CGCGTTCGGTAGCGCGCTCACCAGCAGCGACTGATAGACCGCCTCGGCGTCGCCTCCGCCACGCGTCGCTTCGCGCGAGATCCGGCGCGTGGAGAGGTTGCAGATCGCAAAGTGGACGCCGCGCTTGGCAAGCGCCTCCAGCGGACGGCGCGGCGCGCCGTTCATCGGGTTGACGGTGGGTGCCGTGGTCGACTCGGGGTTGGTGAAGTGGGCGCCCTCGGCCATGGCCGCGCCATACTTCGCCCAGATCTCGTCATTGAACGCAAACGCCGAGGCCCAATGGCGAAGCCCGAAGACGACAGCCACTTCCCCGTCGTCCAGGCTGTAGCCGGCTTTGTTGCCGGTGAAGATGTTCGAGACAAACTGCGCGGCCTCCCGAACGCCGTCGGGCGTGATCGCATCGACCACCACCCGGTGCTTCCCGGGAATCCTGTCGAGCCACTCGTCTTCGGGGTGACGCGCGGGGCGAAAGGGCGTCGCGCTCGGCGCGGATTGGGTGTCGCCAAAGAGCGCCGCGTTGGCCGCAACCGCCCCAAATCCCGTCAACAGCGCGCGCCGCGCCCACAAATCTCGAATACCCATCGATGTGCCTCATGGCTATCGCGGATGAGGTCTCACTGCCCTCCGCGGTCAAGTGCTGGCAGTATAGCTGCGACGGTTGCCGGTCAGATCACGGCGTCTTCTTCGCGGCCTCGCGCTCCTGCGAGCGGGCGCCGCTCAGCACCCCCTCGAGGCCGTAGTTGGCTTCGTGGCACGCGTACTCGTAGACCTGCTCGCCCGGCGCCATCGCCTTGAACTCCAGCTCGCCGGTGAACGGCGCCTCGAAGGTAGTCGGATCGTCGACAGTAAACCGGTAGGACAACGTGCCCGTGGCCGTGCGGCCCAGGCGCTCGACGACCTCGAGGTTCTCCCACGCGCTTCGAAAACCGTGATTGGAGTGGAAGTTGGTGGTCTCAATCACGAGGGTGTCGCCTTCCCATCGGCCGACCGAGTCGCCGAACCACCGACGGACGCTCGCCGGCGGATGCTGGCCGCCCATCCGCACGATGCGCGTGTCGTGCACCATCTCGGTCAGGATCAACAGGTGGTCCTTGGTCTGCACGATGGTGTAGTTGTTGTTGTAGAAGTAATTCGGCAACATCGGCGGCCCGAGGTTGCTGCCAAAGGACGTGATGCAGCGCTCGGCCAGCGGGCGGAGTTCGGGGTGGTCGAATTCGCTGCCCTGCGTGGCGCGAACGGCCGCGGCCGCGGCGAGCCTGGCGCGTGCTGCTGCCGTGTACGCAGGCACCTGGCCACTCGGTGGATCGATCAGGATCGAGCTGCGCGGCTGGCCGCCGACACGCAGCACGCGATCGCCTGGATCGATCCAGAACGCGTTGTAGCCGCCCACCGGGCCCGCCCCGAGCTGCCATTGGCGCTCAAGGTAGGTCAGCTCGGCATTGGGGCTCTTGCGCTGCTCGCCCCCCACGGGTGGTGCAAGGCGATCGGAACTACTGGGCGCCTCGCGGGCATCGGTGCCCTTCTGCGTGTTGACCTCGTCGGCTACGGCGGCCTCTTCCGACAACACGAGCGGTTGGGACGGCGAGGGGCGCTGGAGCGGCGTGATGGTGGCATTGGTCCAGTTGCCCTCCAGGCTCGGGCGGCCGTCGCTCGTGCGAGGGGTGCTGGCGGGTCGGGCGGGTCGGGATGCCGGTTTCCTGGCCGCGGGTGTCTGGCCGGTGGCGGATTGGGCCGCGGGCGCCTGCGCCCCTGCGGCCACGAACCAGGCGAGCGCGACGGTGAACGTGAGGCCGACGATTCTCATGTGAGCAATTCCTTCCGCAGATGGCCGACGCCGATGCGGTTCCCTGGCACGGCTGAGGTCTCAGGATCCCGTCTGGCCTATTTGCCCATGAAGCCCTCGGTGAGCTCGATGCGCGTGCCTTCGGGATCCAGCACGTAGGCGATCTTCAGGCCGCCCAGTGCGGGCAGCGTGCGCAAGGTGAGGTCGAACGTCACGCCGGCGGCCTCGAGCTTCTTGCAGAGCGCCTCGATATCCTTGACCTCGAAGCCGATGTGATCGAGCGAGCGGCCCTTGGTCGGCGCCTGCGCCGCGGGCGCCTTCAGGAAGTCGACTTCACCGCCGGGAAACATGGCCGCCGGGAACACACCACGCATGCCTTCGGCGCCGCCGAACATCTTCACGTACCACGCGCGCTGCGCCTCCTGATTGGGTGTCGAGAGGTGGAAGTGGTGGAAGGCGATGGGTGTTGAGAGGGCGGTATCCTGGGTGAACTCGACTCGGACACCTTCGGGGAAATTGGCGATGATCTGCTTGTTAGCGTCGTTGTCCATCGCCAGCGTGAGGCCAGCCGCAACGAACTTGGCCTTGATGGGGGCGAGATCCTTCACCTTGAAGCCCACGTGGTTGACCGTGGAGCCATCCGACCCGCCGGCCGGCGGGGTGCGCGACTTGCCGAGCACCACCATCGCGCCAGGAAAACTGATCAGCTCGAGCGAACCGGTGGCCGTGACGCGGCCGCCCAGGATCTCGACGAAGATCTTCTTGATCGGCTCGGGATCGTTCACGAACATGTGAAAGTGGCCGGTCGTGACCCCTTCGGCATTGTAGGGGGCCAGTTGGGCGAAGAGCGGGCTGGCGGAGACGGAGACGATCGTGGCAAGCAAAATGGTCATGCGCATGCGCGATACCCTATCACTAACGGCGCCGGCGCGTCGCCTGGACAGAATCGAGACGACCCCGCCCGGGGCGTGCGCGACGAGGTTCATCGGGTCGCCCGGCGAGCAGAGGGCCAATTGCAGCGTTTCGACTGCCTCTATTGACTATGATGTCGCGACCAGCCGAAGCCGGGCGCGGCCAGGCTGGCCGCCTACATCGGAGGACACCATGCCCCTGGTCTCGCTGCTGCTGAGAGATGAACCACGTCTGCAGGCTTGCCTCGTGGCCGACGCCGCTCACGTCGTGCCTGGTGCCACGGGCCGGCACGTCAGCTTGATTCAGAAGGTGCTCCTGGTACTCGACAAGGCCCCAATTTCCGCAGCAGAGTTACGCTCGGGCCTGTACGGGCCGACCACGACGGCCGCGGTGCTCGCCTACAAGCGCAAACGCAGCATCGTCAATCGCGCGTATCAGACGACCGCCGACAACATCGTCGGCAAGATGACCATCGCGAAGATGGACAACGAAGTGCTGCTCCTGGACCTGCGCGGCGCACCGGGTCGAGTGGTCTGCACGGGAGGCGGCCTCGCGCCACCAGGCCGCTCCGCCATCGTGGGTGCGGGCGC
>JANNEJ010000708.1:0-1721 GCA_031378585.1 Acidobacteriota bacterium
TCGGCGCGCCGGGCCGCGTCGGCGCCGGCGACGGCGTCACCGGGCGGGGACGTGCCGGCGGCGTCTGCTCCGCTCCGGCACCAGCCGCGGTCATCAGCACGATCGTCAGAAGCCCCAGCACACGCATCATCACGCCTCCGCCGCCGCATTGTAGCGCCGTGGACGCCGGTTCGTCCCGCCTTTGGCCCCGGCTCGTTGCGCCGCGCGCCAAACCCCCGTACGTCGCCTTCCGTCCAACTCCACGTGTGCGGCGCCACCTGGCGGCCGCGCTTGCACGACGCGAGGATGGCGAGCGGCGCATGAAGGGACATCACATGCTGCGTCTCCGTCTCGCGCTCGCCGTCGCGCTCGTGGCCTTCACCACCGCTGGCGCCACCGGCGCGCCACTCGGCGCCACTCGACTGCGTCCGCAGTCCGCCCGCATCGGCAGCTGGCTGTCACTCGGACTCGAACGTTCCCCGACGATGCGCGCGCTCGCGGGTCGCGTCGCCCGCGGTGACGTGGTGGTGTACCTGGAGATCCTGCACACGCTGGATCCCGACATGGCGGCCTGCGTCACCTGGATGGCAGCGGTGCCAGGTGCCCGGTATGTGCGGGTATCGATGCGGCCGAATCTGCGCGCGCCAGAGGCGATCGCGATGCTGGCGCACGAGCTGCAGCATGTCGTCGAGGTCATCGACCATCCAGAGGTGGAGTCGGCCGCCGGCTTGGCCGCGCTCTACCAGCGCATTGGTCATCCTACCGGGTACACCGGGCGGACGTGGGACACGGTCGCCGCCCTGCGGGCCGGCGACCTAGCACGCGTGGACATGGTACGGGGCGCTGCGGCCAGCGGCGCCTGAGCGCGTGAGCTCCTTCGCCTACGGCAAGAACGAGCTGATGTCCTCGAGCGGCTTGCGCATGATGTCTGGTACCTGCGCTCCCACGGCGGGATACCCGACCACCAGCAGCAGGAACGGGCGCTCGCTGGCTGGCCGACCGAGCAGCGTGTTCAGAAACCCCATGGGACTCGGCGTATGCGTGAGGCTGGCGAGACCGGCGTCGTGCACCGCGGTGATCAGGATCCCGGTGGCAATGCCCACCGACTCGGTGGCGTAGTAGTGCTTCACCACCCCGCCCTCGGGCGTCACGCCATGCGCCCGCACGAAAATCGCGATGAGCCACGGCGCCACCTCGAGGAACGGCTTGTTGGGATCGGTGCCAAGCGGCGCCAGCGCGTCGAGCCATTCCTTGGGCGCGCGCTTCTCGTAGAACTCGCGCTCTTCTTCCTCGGCGGCCACGCGAATTCGCCGCCGCAGCTCGAGGTCCTGTCCGATCGCCACGAAGTGCCACGGTTGCTGATTGGCGCCGCTCGGCGCCGTGCCGGCGGCGGTGAGGCAATGCTCGATGACCGCGCGCGGCACCGGGTCGGGCGCGAAGTCCCGCACCGTGCGGCGCCGGGCTACGTGCGAGGCAAACTGCGCGGATCGAGACAGCGTGTCACCCTCTGACAGGCGGTGGTGGTCGAGCGGACGCAGGCGCACACGCATGATGATCCTGAGAGGGTTACTGGCGATCGCGCGACCGGTACAGCTGGCGCAGCGACCGGTTGATGGTCTTGGCCTGGGCGCGTTCCTGGACGCGCTCGCGCACGTCTTGCTTCGCACCAAGCGCGCGGGCTTCTTCTTGCAACTTATGGAAACTCTCGACGCGCGCCGCGTCGAGACGACCCTCGGCGAGCG
>JANNEJ010000732.1:0-6691 GCA_031378585.1 Acidobacteriota bacterium
CTCCGGCAGGAGCTGGCCAAGAAGATCGTCGGTCAGGATCGGGTCATCGAAGAGCTTCTCGTGGCGCTCTTCGCCGGGGGGCACTGCCTCCTCGTGGGGGTGCCTGGCCTCGCGAAGACCCTGCTCGTCAGTTCGCTTTCCGATGCCCTCTCCCTCTCGTTCAAGCGCATCCAGTTCACGCCCGACCTGATGCCAGCCGACATCACCGGCACCGAGATTCTCGATGAGGCCGACGGCGTGCGGGCGCTGCGTTTCGTGCGTGGGCCGGTGTTTGCGCAGATTCTTCTCGCCGACGAGATCAACCGTACGCCGCCCAAGACCCAGGCCGCCTTGCTCGAGGCGATGCAGGAGTTCCACGTGACGGCCGCCGGTCGCACCTACGCGCTTGACCGGCCCTTCTTCGTGCTGGCCACGCAGAACCCCATCGAACTCGAAGGCACCTACCCGCTGCCGGAGGCGCAGCTCGATCGCTTCATGTTCAACATCACGATGGGGTACCTGTCGGAAGACGACGAGGTGAAGGTCGTGACCCAGACGACCGGGACCACACGGCCGACGCCGGCGCGCGTGCTGACCGGCGAGGACATCCTGGCGTTTCACGAGTTCGTGCGCGAAGTGGTGGTCGCCGACGAGGTCGCCCGGTATGCCGTGCGTCTCGTCGATGCGTCGCGCCCCGGCCGCGGACCGAAGCTCGAGTTCGTCGAGAAGTGGGTGAAGTGGGGCGCCGGACTGCGCGCGTCCCAGGCGCTGATCCTCGGCAGCAAGGCCCGCGCGCTCATCCACGGCCGCTATCACGTGTCGGTCGCCGACATCCAGGCCCTGGCCAAGCCTATCCTGCGGCACCGCGTGATTCCGAACTTCTACGGCGAGGCCGAAGGCATCACGTCGGACATCATCGTCGACCGCCTGCTCGCTGCTGTGCAGGTACCCGCCAGCGGACTGTGACGCATGGCGGGTCCGGCGCGCTATCTCGACCCCGCGGTGCTCGCCCGGATCGGCTCACTCGATCTGAAGGCCAAGACCGTCGTGGAAGGCGTGCTGACGGGACTGCACCGCAGTCCGCGGCGTGGGTTCAGCGTCGAGTTCGCCGAGTACCGCCAGTACCTGCCCGGCGATGCCCTGACGACGATTGACTGGAAGGTGTTTGCGCGCACCGACCGTCACTACGTCAAGAAGTTCGAGGAAGACACCAACCTCGACTGCCATCTCCTGCTCGATGTCAGCGCGTCGATGCACTACGGATCTCTCAGCGTCACCAAGGCGGAGTATGGCTGTTTCCTGGCGGCATCGCTGGCCTATCTGATGCACCGCCAGCGCGACGCCGTGGGCCTCATCGCATTTGACGATCGCATCGTGCACCGGGTCCCCCCGGGCGCGCGCGCCAGCCACCTGCGCACGATCCTGCTGGCACTCGAACGGCTGCCGGTCGGGCATCGCACCGACGTGGCCAAGCCGCTCGGCGATCTGGCCAAGGTGCTGTCGAAGCGCGGACTGGTGGTGGTGATGTCGGATCTGCTCGATGACCCCGCGCGCGTCATCCAGGGGCTGCGGCACTTCCGGCAGCGCGGTACCGACGTGATCGTCTTCCATCTGCTCGACCACCAGGAACTGCGATTCGCCTTCGATGAGGTCGCGCGCTTCCGCGACGTGGAGTCGGCCGCGGAGGTCTTCGCCGACCCGGCCGCGGTGCGCGGCGACTACCTGCGTGCGATGCAGGGCTTCATCGACACCTACCGGCGCGAGCTCGGGGGCGCCGGCATCGACTACCACCTGCTCGACACGTCGAAGCCTCTGGACCTGGCGCTCCTGGCCTACTTGAACACGCGCGGGCGGAGCTGACATGTTCGGTCTGGGCTTCCTGGCTCCCGCCTTCCTCGCTGGCGCGATCGCCGTGGCCGTCCCCATCCTGCTGCACCTCTTCAGGCGCCGGTCCGATCGCGTCATCGACTTCCCGGCCGTGCAGATGCTGCCGCAGGCGCCGGTGCAGCAGCAGGAGCGCCGCACGCTTCGGGATCTGCTGCTGCTGGCGCTGCGGATCGCGGCGCTGCTGCTGCTGGCGCTGTCGTTTGCGCGGCCCTACGTGATGAGTGGCGCCGACGCGCTGAAGGCGCCGACCACGATGGTGGCCATCGACACGTCGCTCAGCATGTCGGGCCAAGCGACCTGGATCGCGGCGACCCGCGCGGCCATCGCGGCCATCGACGCCGCGCCGGTGGGCCACCTCGTCGGCGTCGTCACGTTCGACGACCGCGGCGGCGTTGGCGTGGCGCCCACGGCGAACCGGGCCGCGGCGCGCGCGTTTCTCGAGGCGCTCAGACCAGGGGCGGGCGGCACCCGTTTCGCCGCGGCCATCGGTGCGGCCGCAGGCGCCATCGGCGCCGCGGGCGGGCGGATCGTCGTCGTGACCGACCTGCAGCAGAGCGGCATGGCCGGCGGCGCGGCCGCCAGCGTGCCTGACGGCGTAGACGTGTCGATCTCGGCGGTGCCGCCCGCACCGTCCAACCGGGCCGTCACGGCGCTGGTGCGTGAAGGCGACGGCGCAACGGCGGTGGTGCAGAGCTACGCGCCGGGGCCGCGCATGGTCACCGCCCGTCTGCGCATCGGGGGCGCCGACGTGCGCCGCGCGCGCGTCGAGCTGGCCGCGTTTGCGTCGGCCGACGTGACGTTTGCCGGTCCATTACCGGCGACGGGTGTGGCAGAGGTCGTGATCGATGACGCCGAGGGACCGGCCGGCGACAACACGCGCTATCTGCGGCTGGCCCCCGACCGGCCGCGCACGCTGCTGGTGCTCACGGCCGATCCTCCCGAGTCGGCCCGCACGGGTCTCTACGTGCAGCGCGCGCTCGAAGCGGAGGACGACGCGGCGACGCGCGTGGTGGTCATGGACGGCAGGCGCTACAACGCGGCGCCGTCAGGCGATCTGCCGGCCGCCATCTTCGTGGTCGGCACTCGCACGCTCGATCGCGCGGGACGCGCGCGACTGGCGTCGTATCTGCGCGACGGTGGACGCGTGTTCTTGTCGCTCGGGCCCGACGTGGACCTGGCGAGTCTGACCGACGCGTTGGGCCTGGCCGTGCGTCTGGCTCCCGAACCCGTGACTGCGGCCGGCGACGAGGCGGAGATTGTGGCCGCCGACAGCCGCCATCCCGTGCTGCGCCGGCTGGCCGGCCCCGCCTCATCGCTGGGGCGCGTCTCAATCGAGCAGTACCGGCGCGTCCTCGATGAGTCGGGTTGGACGGTGCTGGCGCGGTTTGTCGGTGGCGCGCTCGCGCTGGGCGAACGTCAGGTCGGGCGCGGCACGCTCCTGGTCTTCGCCTCCGATCTCGACAACCGTTGGAACCGGTTCCCGGTACAGCCGAGTTTTGCGCCGTTCATGGTCGAGACGGCCGGCTACCTCACGCGCGGCGCCATCACCGCGTCAGCCTTCGTCTTGCCCGACCTGCCGCCTGGCGTGCCCGCCCTGCCCGGGCCACACGTCGTGGCGGCGGTGGAGGGCGGCGCCGAGCGCACCGTCGTCGTGAACGTAAGCCCGGCCGAGAGCGACCCGGCGGCGATGTCGGCCGACGCGTTCACCGCGAGTCTGACGCGCGTTGCCAACTCGGGCGCGACGCCGGCACTCGAGGAGGCCCGCGCGCAGGAAGCGCAGCAACGGCTCTGGCAGCTCGGCCTGCTGGTGATGCTCGGCGTGCTGGTGGTCGAGAGCCTGGTGGGCCGCGTGACGCGCGCCGCCCCGGGCCCTGAAGCCAGGGTAGGATAGCGAGAGCGGGTCACATGAGCGACGAACTGTCCACGCTCCGGGCATTTCTTGCTGACGTCTCTGGTCGGCGGTCGAGGCTTGCCTGGCGCCGTGGATGGACCACCGGCGCGGCGGCAGCGGCGCTGGCGCTGGCGGCAACGCGGGGCGCGCTGGACGTCGTGGCCCCCACCGGTGGGGCGTTCGTGCTGCTGGTGGCGTGTGGCGCACTCGTGGCCACCGGGGCGCTGGTTGTGGCGCTGCGCGCGGCCCGCGTCTCGTCCACCGACCTCCGGCTGGCGCGACTGGTCGAGGAACGCTTCGGCGGTCTCGACGACCTCGTCGTGACGGCCGTCGACTACGCCGCGCGCGCCGACCACGCGCCGGCGATGGCCAATAGGCTGGCCGCCTCCGCCATGCGGGCCGTGTCGACGGGCGGCGCCGCCCGCGTCGTGGCTCAGGCCGATCTCACCTACGCCGGCCGCACGGCGCTCGGAGCCGCGGTCGCGCTCGCGCTGGCGCTGGCCTTCTTTGCCGGGCCCGCCGCCGACGCCGCGCGCGTGGCGGCCGCCTACGTTGTGCCGTCGCAGTTTCGGATTCGCGTCGAACCCGGCAACGTGCGCGTGCGCGCCGGCGGTTCCGTCACAATCGTGGCGCGCGTTGTCGGCGGTGCCGCGCCGCTCACGCCGAGCTTCGTCTCGGGCGAGGGCCTCGACGCGGTGGCGGTGCCGATGACCCCCGCCGACGAGGGCGCGTTTGCCATGACGCTGCCCGATCTGTCCGCGTCGTTCACCTATCGCGTGCGCGCCGGAGGCCTGCGGTCGGGCGATTTCACGGTCACCGTCGTGCATCCGCCTGCGGTGGAACGGATCGACCTCGACTATGCCTTTCCGCCGGCGCTGAGACTTGCGCCGCGCCGCGAGGACGACGGCGGCGACATCTACGCGCCCGAGGGCACGACGGTGCGGCTCACGGTCACCGCCGATCGAGCTGTACACGCCAGCGCCCTCGTGCTCGGTGACGGGACCCGCGTGCCGCTTGGCGTCGATGGCCGCCTGTCGACGGGCGACCTGCAGGTGCGCGCCGACGGCTCGTACCGCGTGGCGTTCGTGGAGGACGACGGCGTCGAAACCGCGGGCGACACCGAGTATTTCATTCGCACGTTGCTCGATCGTCCGCCCGACGTCCGCATCGTGCGTCCGGCCGGCGACCGGCAGGTGACGCCTCTGGAAGAGGTGCTGATCGAGGCCCGCGCCGACGACGATTTCGGGGTGCGCAGCTTCGACCTCGTGCTGCAGAAGCCCGGCGAGGCCGACGTGGTCGTGCCGTTTCCGGGCCCGCGCGATGGCCTGACCGTGAACGGCCGGCACATGCTGTTTCTCGAGGATCTCGACGTCGCGCCTGGCGATTTCGTGACCTACTACGTGCGGGCGAGCGACGTTGGCCGCGGCAAGCCGTCGTCGGAATCGCGCAGCGACATCTTCTTTCTGGAAGTGAAGGCGTTCAACGACGAGTTCGTTGCGGCGCAAAGTCAGGCCATGGCCGCCGGCGCGCAGTCGCAGGGCGTGCAGGACCTGGCCGCGGCACAAAAGGAAATCGTCGTCGCCACCTGGAAACTCGACAGCCGCGGACGGCGGGCGAACCGGGCCGGATCTGCCGCCGATATCAAAGCGCTGGCCACGGCGCAGCGTTCGCTCGAGCAGCGCGCCGCCAAAGAGGCGGGCAACCAGCTGCAGGCCGCCGGAGGGCCTCCGCGACGGCGCCGCGGACCCGCGACGTCCAACGACGTCGGCGAAGACCCGATGGGCCTGGCCATCGAGGCGATGCGGCGGGCCACGGCGGAACTCGATCGGCTGCAGCCGGCGGCGGCGCTGCCGCACGAGAAAGAGGCGCTCAACCAGCTCCTGCGGGCCGAAGCCGACGTGCGGCGCCGTCAGGTAGCGCGCCAGCAAGGCGGCGGTGGCAGTGGCAACCGCACCACGCCCGATCTCTCGGCGCTGTTCGATCAGGAGCTGCGCAAGCAGCAGCAGACCAACTACGAGACGCCGGCGTCGTCCGAGACGCGTCAGGATGACCGCACGGAAGACGATCCGCTCGCGAAACTCCGGGAACTGGCGCGCCGTCAGGAGGCGCTCAGCCGCGAGCAGCAGGATCTGGCCCGCAACCAGGAGGCGCTCGAGGCCGAGGCGTTGAAGCGTCGGCTCGAGAAACTGACGAGAGACCAGGAAGAATTACGCCGTCAACTCGAGCAGCTGGCCCGCGAGATGCCCAAGAGTCGAGACGCCGACGCCGAGCGACGCGAGGCGTCGTCGCCGTCACAGACCGCAGGCCAGCGCGAGGGCCAGAAGCCGTCCGGTCAGCAGGGGCAACAAGGCACACCGCAAGGTAAGCAGGGCGGTCAGCCCGGGCAGCCCGGCCAACGTGCTGGCGGGGGCCAGGCGTCTGCGACTGGCTCGCCACAGTCGGAACAGGAGGCGATGCGGGACGCCGCCGCCGACATGCGGCAGGCGACCTCTGGTCTGCAGCAGCAGGATCCGGCCAAGGCCAGCGAGAGCGCCGCCCGCGCCGTTGAACGCATTCGCCGCGCGGAAGAGGCGCTGCGCGGGTCCACCGCCGACGACCTGCAGCGGCGGCTGGGCGACCTGCAGAATGAAGCGCGGCAGCTTGCGGACGCCGAACGCCGCCTTTCTACCGAGATGGCGCGCCTGGGTGCGCAGAGCGACACGGGCTCGCGCGGCCGGCAGGTGGCCGCCGAGCAGGACCGACTTGCGTCGCGCACCGAGCGCCTGGGCCAGCAGCTGCGTGACCTGTCGCGTCAGGCTCGGGGCAACGAGGGCCGGTCGGCGCTTGACCAGGCGGGTCGGGAGCTCGCATCGGGCAAGGTCGCCGAGCGGATGCGCGAGGCGGCGAGCACGTTGAAGGACGCTGCCGCCCCCGCGGGATCGAAGGGCGCGCCGG
>JANNEJ010000757.1:0-2674 GCA_031378585.1 Acidobacteriota bacterium
TTCACGGTCGTGAAGGGCAGCCACACGCTGAATAGCGGCGGCACGTTCCGCGCCATGCAGCTCAACCTCCTCGGCGACACGGCGCTGGCCGGGCAGTTCGCGTTCACGCCGTTCTTCACGTCGGGCTTCAATGCCGCCGGCGCCTTGAATGGCGCCACCGGGAGTTCGATCGCCAGCCTGCTGCTCGGATTGCCGGCTTCAGGTGGCCGGAACGATCAGCTGAATGGCTCGGTGAAGGGTCGTCGCTGGAAGGAGTACCGCGCGTTCATCGACGACACGTGGCGAGTCAATGAGGCGCTGACCATGACTCTGGGACTGGCGTACATCGTGACCACGCCGCAGTCCGAGGCCAAGGACCGTTTCGCGAACTTCGACTTCAATACCGGCGAAATTTTCGTCGGTGACACCGTCGGCGTGAAGACCGACTGGAGCAACATCCAGCCGCGTCTCGGCCTGGCGTGGAGTCCCGGCGGCAGCACGACCACGGTCGTCCGTGGCGGCTACGGCATCTACCATGACGTGTCGGCGATTGGCGGCGCGACCGGCCCCTACCAGAACCCGCCGTTCGCCAACGCCTACTCGTTTATCAGCGACAACATCACGCCGGTGCGCACACTCGCCACCGGTTTCCCGGTGAACAACCAGGCGGTCGATCCGGCGAGTCACCGCGGCGACTGGACGACCATCGACCCCAATATGAAGCAGGGGCGCGTGCAGCAGTGGAGCCTCAACGTTGAGCGCCGGCTGCCGTTCAGCACGGTGGCGAGTGTGGCCTACGCCGGAACCTACGCCGACCGGCTGTTCGACAAGAGCCGCAACCTCAACACCGCCACACCGGGCCCTGGCTTCAACCCGGCCGCACGCCGCCCGTATCCGAACCTGCAGAATGTGATCGCGGCGCTCAGCCGAGGCTGGATGAAGTACAACTCGCTGCAGATGCGCGTCGAACGCCGCGCCTCGGCTGGCAACTACGTGCTCGCCTCGTACACCTATGCCAAGGCGCTGACCAATGGTGTCTCCGGTTTCGGCGGCGACCCCGGCATCGTGTACTTCCCGGTCGTGACTGACGACAAGGCCGACGTCGGCTCGTCGAACACCGACCTGCGCCACAACCTTTCTGTGAGTGCGCTTTACCAGTTGCCGTTCGGCAACGGCCAGCCGTTGCTGTCGAACCTGACCGGCCTGCCTGAGACGATCCTTGGAGGCTGGAGCATCAATGCGATCTTCATCGCGCAGAGTGGTTATCCGCTCGGTATGAACATGGCCAACAACCAATCAGGCACGCAGTTTGGCAACCGGCCAGATCGCGCTTGTGGCGGTGCCCTCGACAACCCGAGCGTGAGCCGGTGGTTCGACACCAGCTGCTTTGTCGCACCGGCGGTCGGCGTGCTCGGCAACGCGGCGCGGACGACGTTGTTCGGGCCAGGCCGCTGGAACGCCGACATGGCATTGTCGAAGAAAATCCAACGGTTCCAGGTCCGCGCCGAGGTCTTCAACGTGTTCAACAATGCACAATTTGCCGTGCCCAACACGACCGTCGGTTCGCCTCTATTCGGGCGCATCACGTCGACCGTCAAGTCGTCACGTCAGGTCCAGTTGGCGCTGAAGTACGTGTTCTGAGGTCGGTGCCATGACCGGCCACGCCCCTGACGAACGCACATCGACATGAGAACGTTCCGCGCCCTCCTGGCCGTCGCTGTCGCCGTCGCCGTCGCCGCCGGGCCAGCCGCCGCCCAGCAGCTGCAGAAGATCATCGTCGACACCGACTTCGCGTTCCCGCCGCAGGACGACGCGATGGCGTTGTTCTTCGTCCTCAACTCTCCTGAACTCGATCTGCTCGGCATCACCACCGTTGCCGGCAACCGCAGCGTGAACATCGCGACTGCCGACGTGCTGAAAATCCTCGAAGTCACGGGCCGCGCCGAGATCCCCGTCTTCCAGGGCGCGGCCGCGCCCTGGCTGCACAAGGGCACGGCATGGGATTCTGAACGCCACGGCGGCTGGTACACAAACGAACCGGCGCGGCAGCCTCCCGGGGGCTTCGCCACGACGAAGAAAGTCGAGTCGCGCGGCGCCATCGACTTCCTGGTCGAGACGGTGATGAAGCACTCCAGTCAGGTCACGATCCTGGCCATCGGCCCGCTGACCAACATCGCGATGGCCATGCGAATGGAGCCGCGCTTTGCCGGCAACGTGAAGCAGCTGGTGATCATGGGTGGGGCCCTCGCCTCGCTGCCCGATGGCGGCGGCAATCACACGCCCAATGCCGAGTTCAACTTCTACGTCGATCCCGAGGCGGCCCACGTGGTGCTTCGGTCGGGCATCCCGATCGTGCTGTCGCCGCTGAACGTGTCGCGCAAGGCCAGGTTCACCAAGGCCGAATACGACAGGATCGTCGCCGTCGACACCCCGATCACCCGCCTGATCAAGGACAATCTGGGCCCGGAATACGCGCAGCGGCCCGGCCGCGTGGCGCTGATGTACGACCAGGTGGCCGCGGTCACGCTGGTGGCGCCCCACCTCGTCAAGACCGCGGAACTGGTGGTGGACGTCGACGCCACGCACGGGCCCAACTACGGCGTCTCGGTGGGAGCGCCGGAGACGTGGCCTGGCGGCGAGGGCGCAGTGAAGATGCAGGTGCAGACCGACCTCGAGTGGGACAGGTTCATCCGCC
>JANNEJ010000770.1:0-1893 GCA_031378585.1 Acidobacteriota bacterium
GGTGGCATCGGTGCCGGCGCGTCGGCCACCCGCGCTGGCGCCGGGGCGCGCCGCCACGGTGGGGGTGCCGAGACCGCCTCCGGAGCCGCTGCTGGCTCCGTGGCGGGCGACGTTGGTGGGCCGCCGCGCGGACCCGCCTGCAGCGCGAGTGCGCGCGTGGCGAGCTTGGCGATCTCGGCGCGGCGATTCGGGACGGGGAAGCGCGCCAACTCGCCGTACATGTCGTGGGTCACATGGCCATGGGCCAACGACTTGAGCGCGTCGGGCGCGTCGAGGCCCGCAAGCATCTCGCCGAGCAGCACCCTGATCGCATGTGGCGATTCGACGTCGGTCGTGACCGGCAGGTCAAGCTCGCCGTCAGGCGTGATGTAGCAGGTCTCGCCACTCACGAGCGGTGGACTCCCGTTCATGGCCGCGTCGATGTCAGTGCGCATCGCCGCTTCCTGCGCGACGGCGATCGCGTCCTGCCAGGTCAGAGGACCACCCAGTGCGAGGAGGCGCGCAAAGGAGATGCGAGTGGTGTCCATGGTCCGGCTGGCGTCGGGGGCGCGGCTCTTAGTCTCTCAGACTACACGGATTCGGCACGGGAGGAAAATCAACAGAAGGAACGGCGTGCGCAGATTGGCACCGCGCCCCCGAAGTCAGCTAAGCTGGGGGCGCATGCGTCGAATCCTCGTTGCGCTCGCGCTTGCGCTTCTGGTCGCCCCCTCCTACGCGCAAACCAAGAAGGCGCCCGCCAAGCGCGCGGCGCCGACCCGCAAGGCGCCGGCGAAGCCGGCCAAGCCCCCGCCGCTCACGCGCGTGGCAGCGACAATGGTGTGTCCGTCAGAACTGGGCGATGGGGTCGCGACCAAGCGCCGCTTCTGCGACGTGCTGACGGGCCTCGAGCCTCGGGCTGGCATCGTGGTCACGATCCCCCCGCACCAGGGCACGGTCACGCTGTCGTTCGAACTGCACAACCGCCACACGTACTCGGCCGAACTCGTGGCGAAGAAGCAGGCGTATCGGCACTACACGGCCACCATTGGCGTGCTGCTCGCCGACCTGACGCTCATCGACCGCGCGGTGATCGATTCCGAGTTCCGCACCCAGAAGGATTTGTACGACCGCATCTCCGGCGGCGCCGGCCCGGGCGGCCTGAAGGCGGTGGCGCCGATGGGCGCCGAGTTCGTGCAGATGACGCTGCCCGAGGCCACGACAGAGATCAGCATCCTCGGCGAAAAACTCACGGAAGTGCGCCCCGACGGCACGAGCACCTTCACGTCGCCAGGGCGGCCGGTCGCCACCATCAGCAACGTGATGATCGAGTATCGGCCGGGGCCGGCCCCTCGCGCCGCAGCCACCAAGAAGAAGGATTAGCGGCCTTGCGCCGCGCGCGTCTCGCGGTAAGCGCGAACGACGGCCTCGGCTGAGCGGTCGATGTCTGCCTCGGTGGTTGACCAGTTCGAGACCGAGATGCGCATGACCTCGTGGCCTTGCCACGACGCGCCGCCCGCCCAGCACGTGCCCTCGGCCTGCACGCGCGCGATGACGCCGCGAGTGAGGGTGGGGGAGGCGGTGCCGTCGGCCTGGTCGAAGGCCACGAGCACTTGATTGAGCGCAATCTCGTTCAGCACGCGGACTCCGGGCTCGCGCGTAAGCGCGTCAGCCATGCGCCGTGCCAGCCGGCACGTGCGCAGGATGAGGTCGCGCACGCCCGTGGCGCCAAGCGCCCGGATGAGCGCGTAGAGCGGAATCACGCGCGAGCGTCGTGACGACTCCGGCACCCAGTCCATGCCGGCGCGTTCTTCATCGTCGCCGCGCTGCAGGTACGACGCGCGCATGCCCATCGCCGCCCGGTGCGGCGCCGGATGCGCGACAATGGCGAATCCCGAGTCGTAGGGAACGTTGAGC
>JANNEJ010000774.1:0-13972 GCA_031378585.1 Acidobacteriota bacterium
CGCGGATCTGCTCCGCTTCATCCGCGACGAGAAGGTCGACAACGTCGTGTGGATCACGGGCGATGTGCACTACGCCGCCGCCCATCACTACGACCCGTCGCGCGCGCGTTTCACCGAGTTCGATCCGTTCTGGGAGTTCGTGGCCGGGCCCCTGCACGCCGGCACCTTCGGCCCCAACGCGCTCGACCCGACGTTTGGTCCCGAGGTGCGGTTCCTCGGCATTCCTGACGGCATGAAGCCGAATCGTCCGCCGAGCGACGGCCTGCAGTTCTTTGGACGCGTGGTGGTGGACGCGAAGACCGACGCGCTGCGCGCCAGCCTGCACAATCGCGACGGGCGCGAGCTCTACACCGTGACCTTGCCGCCCAGTCGCAGGTGACGCCGCGCGCGACGACGATCCTGAACTACGTCGGCTACCAGGCCGGCTGGTTCGCCGCCGTGGTGGGCGCTGGTCTGCAGCAGGGCGAGGCCGGAGCGCTCGTGGCCTGGCTACTCATTGCCGCGCATCTGGCGCTGACGCGCGAACGCGGTCTGGAGCTGCGGTTGCTCGGGGTCGCGGTCCTCACCGGCCTCTTCGTCGAAACGTGGCAGCTGCAGGCAGGCACCTATCAGACGTTGTCGGGGGCCAGCGCGACGGCCGTGCCCCCGCTGTGGCTGCTGGCGCTCTGGGCGCAGTTTGCCACCACCTTCCGCTATAGCTTCCGCCGCGTGCTCGCGCGGCCGGTCGCCGCGATGCTCTTTGGCGCTCTGGGTGGGCCGCTGGCGTTCCTGGCAGGGGAGCGGCTGGGCGCGGTGGCGCTGACGACGCCGCTCTGGCCGGGGCTGCTGCGCCTCGCGGTCGGGTGGACGGCCGCGCTGGCGCTGTTTGCGTGGGTCGCGCGGATGCCGCGGCATGCCGACGAGCCGCGCTATCGGAATGTTCTGGGCCGCTGATCCGCTGCCTGCCGTCGAGACTCACGACGGCGGCGTGTGCCACCTGGCAGCGCCGCGACCTCGTGGGGTTCGCGGGTGTAGTCGCTACTGTCCGGGCGGACGTGGCACGGCGAAATTTCCGCCGCCACCCGCGCCGCCGCCGCCGGAGTAACCCGACGAGGTGGCCCCGCCCGACGTCGAGCCACCGGAACTTGACGTGTTCGTGTCCGACCCGTTGCCGCTTGCACGGTCACCGTTGGCCGTCCCGGCATTCGACGTATCGATGGCGTGTACCTGTGTATAGCCACGGCCATTGATGAGGCGTCCGCCGCCCTCGGTTCTGCCAGTGTCCGGGCCAGGACCTGGCGTGGTTGCGACCCACGTGCCGTAGGGGCCGTTGGCGCCGTAGTAGCCGTTGTAGTAGCCCGGATAGTTACCGTAAAGGTAGGGGTTGTAACGAGAGCAGCCGGACCAATAGTTGTCCGAGGCCCAACCGTAGACTGAATTGCAGTCGTAGAGCGCCGCCGGACCGACGATCTGCGCGAAGAAGGGATCGGCCCACAACGTGCTGCCCATGGCCAGCGTCGAGCCGCCCCAGGACGTCGCGCGGTCAACCGTGAACTTCTGTGGGTAGGTCAGGGCCACCATCAGATCGATGACGCCTTCGGCCACGCCGCCGTCGGCCATGCGCGACAGCGAGGCGGCGTTCAGCCGGAACGCGGTGGGGCCTTCGCCGATTGCGGCCTGCACGCCGTCGGGCGGGAGCACGCGGCTGGCTTCGACGACTTCATCGGTGGTCCAGCCTCGTGAGACTACGGGTGCGGCCACGCCAGACGGCGCCGCCGCGGCTGGAGTGCCATCCGGCAGACGCTGGAGTTGAGCCCGAATGTAGCGGCTGACGCGCACGTTGGTGGCGCCCTTGAGCGTGACAGTCTGCACGTCGACCCACACGGGGCCGGGCACGAAGTAGTCGACGCCGGCCAGCGTTCGGGGCTCGTCGGTGCCACACGATGCGGTTGCGGTGCGATAGGCGCGATGGCCGTCGGCCGACCAGTGCGAGGTCGTCGTGCCCGTGCAGTCCGACTCGCGGACCGGTCGCGGGCCGCCGTCTGCGACCCGCACGTCTTCGCTCACGATCTGGCCTCCGACCACCGTCTGCAGTGTCACGCCGTTGCCCGTGCGGGTCACGCAAACGCGCGCGCCGGTGCCGGCGAGGTCATCGACGGCGCGCCAGCAGCCGAGCCACGCCGTCCAGCGCGCGTCGCCGGAAGCGGCGACCGACGAGGGGGTGGCGGCCGACTGCGCGCGGGCGCCGACGGCACCGCCGAACGCGATGGTTGCGGTGGCGAGGGCGAGAGCAAGGATGCGTGAGTTCGTCATGGGCGTCTCCTGCACGATCAGAACGCGAGGCGCATGCCGCCACTGACCTTGAGGCCAGCCAGGGCGAGCGGTGCGAAGTCGACGAAGTCGGTGTCGAGGGCGGCCTTGCTCCAGGTGTAGCGGCCCTCCATCGTCACATACAGCTTGCGGAACACCCGCAGGTCGGCGCCCGCCAGAGCGTGCGCGCTGGGCGCCCAACCCGTGGAGGTGAACAAGTCGGCAAACACGCGCCGCGTCTGGAAGTCCACGAAGCTGCCGGACTGCTGGAACTCGTACTTGATGGCGCCGCCGCCGGCGCCGAGGTAGGGCGTGAAGGTACGAGGAATCCACGCGAAGCGGCTGATGTGACGACCGGTGGGCCATAGGGCCACGCGCACGCTGCCGGTCACGTTCCATTCCTCGCGCGAGGTCGTTTGCGTGATGGGCAGCAACTGCATGTCCACGAAGTCGCGGTACTCGGAGCCGGCGTGTGACTTGCTGTAGTCAAGGCCGGCCATCACCTCGACGCGCGGAGTGATGGCCACGCCGAAGCGGCCTCCGAGCACCGGCGTGTTGAACGACTTCCGGTCGATGGTGAGAGTGTCGGTGATGAAGTCGTACAGGTCGCTGCCGGTGTTGGCAAACAGAAACCCGGTGTCCATGCTGAGAAAGGCCCGCGGACGGCCGAGCAAGAAATCGGACGGCGGGGGAGCCGGCACGTGCGGGCGCCTGACGTCGTCGGCCGGAGACTGCGCCGCAACCGGCGCGGGATGGCAACCGACCAGGGCCGCCAGGACGACGGCACGCGCGCGAGATACGAACCTACGCCCATCGAGCATAGTGCGCCTCCTCGGAGCATCCTGACGACTGAACGCCACGATAACACGTTCCCCTGGGGTGATGCGGGGCATTTGGAGGGGATTGTGGAGCCGGCGAAGGGACTCGAACCCCCGACCTGCTGATTACGAATCAGCTGCTCTACCAACTGAGCTACACCGGCCCGGTGTGATCTCGGACGGGATGCGTGCATCCCGTACAGAGACGGAATTCTACCATGCCTCATGGTGCCGGTGGACCGGAGCGAGGGCCGGGCTCGCCGGGCAGCGGAGCGGGTCCGGCGCCAGAGGCACGTCGTCGACGGGCCGCCTCAGGCTGCTGGCTGGCCCACCAGTCGGCGCCCGCCGCGGCAGCGTCGCGCCGCAGCAGATCGAGCACCTCGTGTTGGGGCACCGGTCTCGAGAAGAGGAAGCCCTGACCCAACGGGCACCCGAGCCGCTTCAATACCTCGAGCTCCGTCGGGGTTTCGACGCCCTCGGCGACGACATCGATGCCGAGAATGGCTGCCAGTTCCACCGCGTACTGCACGATTGCCGGGCTGCTGCCCTGGCGATGGTGGCCGCCAATGTAGGTCCGGTCGATCTTGATCGTGTGCACGGCGAGTCCGCGGATGTGCTCGGTAACGGCCAGGCCGATACCGAAGTCGTCGAGGGCCAGCTTGAACTCGGCCGCACGCAGCGCGCGCGACACCTCGACGAGGCGGTCGTAGTGGGTCATGGCCTCGAGCTCCGAGACCTCGATCTCGAGATCGCCAGGATGCAGTCCGGCCGCGGTCACTGCGGCGGTCAACTGTGGCACGAGGTCCGGCGCCAGGAACTGCTTCGCGAGCAGGTTCACCGAGATGCGCAAGCCGTGGGCGTGAGGCGTCTCGCGTCGCCACCCGGCCAGCGCTTGGCACGCCTCGGCAATCGTGCGCCAGCCAAGCGGCACGATCGTGCCGGTTTCGTTCAGTAGCGGCACGAAGATGTTGGGGCGCAGCAGGCCGCGCGCGGGATGACGCCAGCGCAGCAACGCCTCGACTCGCACGATGGAGCCGTCGCGCAAGTCCACCGTCGGCTGGAACCACATCTCGAACTGACCCTCGCGGAGGGCGCCGTCGAGGTCCGCAGCGAACTCCATGAACTCGGCCGGCGCGGCGCGAGTGGCGTCGTCGAAGGTCTGCGTGCCTCCAGGGCCCTGTGCCTGCGCCCGCACGAGCGCGGAGTAGCTGTCGCGCAGCAAGTCTTCCGCCGTGTCGTGGGCGGCGCTGTTCACCACGACGCCAATGCTGGCAGACACGAAGAGCCGGTGCCCGGCGATGGGGAAGGGCGCCGCCAGCGCGTCGTGAATGCGGGCGCCGACGCGGGATGCGTCGCGCGCATCGGCGAGGCTCGACAGCACGACGGTGCACTCGTCGCCGCCCAGGGGCGGCAGGCCCGCATTGGCGAGGTCGTGACCCGGCTGGTGCGCGCCGATGCGGGCCACGAGGTCGCCCTCCCGGAGGCACCGGGCCACGCGCGTCAGTGCCTCGCGCAGCAGTGCGTCACCGCCGTCGTGGCCAAGCAGCGCGTTCACCGCGCCGAATTTGTCCATGTCGACAATGAGCACCGCGAACCGTTGTCGCGGGTCGCGCCGCGCCCCGGCGATGAGCGCCGCCAGATGGGCACGGAGGGCAAAAACGCTCGGCAAACCCACGAGCGGGTCGGTGTGGTTGCGCTCCGTCACCTCTGCCAGGGTGCCGGTGAGGCGCACGGGCTTGCCCTCGGGCGTGCGCGTCGACACGCCGCGGGCGAGCACCCAGCAAAAGGCGCCGTGGGCCGAGCGCAGGCGATGCTCGCAGAGAAACTCCGGCGTCGCGCCTGAGAGATGCCGGTCGAGCGCGCCCGTCAGCGTCATGACGTCGTCGGGATGGACGCGGCCGAGCCAGGCGTGCAGCGACTCGGTCGTGTCGCCCTTGGCGTCGCCGAGCAGCCCGTGCCAGCCGGCCGAAAAGGCGACGCGGTCCGAGTCCACGCGCCACTCCCATGTGGCGGTGGCGGACGGCGAGTCGGGCCCGTTTTCGGGGTGGGTACCGGACATGTTCGTGCCGGGCCGGAACGCCGCACCGCGGCGTTGGCTCGTGAACGAATCGTAGCGGGGGACGCGCCCGAAGGCCAGACCGATGTGGCGCCCTTACGCGGGAATCAGCCGCTCCACGCAGTGGACCAGGTGGTCCACGTTGCAGGGCTTGGCCTCGAAGGCGTCGCAGCCCATGCGCATCGCCAGGTTGCGCCGGTCGGTCTTGGCGTCTTCCGACATCGCCATGACGAGGATCTTCTTCGTCACAGGGTCGGCCTTGAGTCTGCGGGCCGACTCCCACCCGTCGACTGCCGGCAGGTCCATGTCGATCAGAATCACGTCGGGCAGTTCGGATCGGGCGAACTCGAGGGCCTGGCGACCGCTGTCGGCGGCTCGCGTACGGAATCCGCGCAGTTGCAGCAGCTTCACGACCGCATCCCGCAGTGCCACCTGATCGTTGACCACGATCAGCACGCTGCCACGCGCGCCAGGCATTTGCCGTTCACCGAGCACAGACACGATGCCAGCCTTCGTATCAGGAAGCGTGCCAATTGGCGTCGAGAGTATTTTCGCGCAGTCGCGAGCCGTGATGACGCGTATGCCGACGGTCGTGTTCTACCAGGGCCGAGATTGTGGGAGGGAGCGCCGCCGGCCTGACGTTTTTCGCCCCCCGGGGGCCTGAGGCATCGCCTGGCGCGCCAGACCTCAGCCGTGCGCTAACATGAGGGGTTTGGAGACCGCCGACGGCGCGCCCCGGGGCGCCGTCCCATGCGCCATGTCATCCCCCCGCTCCCCTGAGTCCATCGTCATCCGAGGGGCTCGTACTCACAACCTCAAGAACATCGACCTCACCATCCCGACAGGGAAGCTGGTGGTGCTGACCGGCGTGAGCGGGTCGGGCAAGTCGTCGCTTGCCTTCGACACGATCTACGCCGAAGGGCAGCGCCGCTATGTCGAGTCGCTGTCGGCCTATGCCCGGCAGTTCCTCGAGCGGATGGAGAAGCCGGACGTCGATCGCATCGAGGGCATCGCGCCCGCCATTGCGATCCGCCAGAAGAACAGCGTGCGCAACCCGCGCTCCACCGTGGGCACGGTCACGGAGGTGCACGACTACATGCGCCTGCTCTTTGCTCGCGTGGGTCGCACCTATTGCACCAACTGCGGCGTCGAGGTGATCCGGGAAACGGCGGAAGTGGTCACCAACCGCCTGCTGCAGTTGCCCGAGGGCGCGCGCCTGCTGGTGGGCTTCGACATGCCGGTGTTGGCCGCGTCGGTCACACCCACGACAGCCCGCCCCGTCGACGAGGGCGACGAGGGAGCGGAGAGCGACGACCGGACGGCGGACAGCGCGGTCGTGTCAGGCGCGAAGACACCCGCGGCGGCGGCCGTGGACGCGCTGCGGCGCAGGGGCTTCGGCCGTCTGCTCGTCGACACCCGCGCGATCGGGTTCGAGGATCTGACGCCCGCCGACGTCGACGGCCGGGCCACGCTGTCAGTGGTCGTGGACCGGCTGCGCGTCGCCACCGATGAGCGCTCCCGAATCACCGACTCAGTGGAGATCGCGTATCAAGAAGGCGGTGGCGCCGCCTGGGTCGTTGAGCTGGGCGAGAACGGCACCTCCGATACCCATCACGCCTTCAGCGAGCGCTTCGAGTGTCGCACGTGCAGTCTGCCGTACGAGGATCCGCAGCCGCGCCTCTTTTCGTTCAACAATCCATTTGGCGCCTGCCCGTCGTGTCACGGCTTTGGCAACATCATCGAGCTGGATCTCGACTTGGTCGTGCCCGACCAGGACAAGACCATCGCGGAAGGCGCCATCGAGCCCTGGACCAAGCCCCACTACCGGCCGCATCTGGCCGACTTGAAGAAGGCCGCCAAGACGCTCGACATTCCGCTCGACGTTCCGTGGCACGCGTTGTCGCCTGAGCAGATCCGGCTGGTGGTCGAAGGCAGCGGGCCGTCATGGTCGGGGATTCGCGGCTTCTTCACGAGCCTCGAACGCAAGAAGTACAAAGTGCACGTGCGGGTGTTCCTGAGCCGCTACCGCGGCTACCAGACGTGCCCGGACTGCGCCGGCACACGGCTGCGGCGGGAGGCGCGCGCGGTGCGCGTGGGCGGACAGACCATCGACCGCGTCTCGGCGCTGACCACGCGCCAGGCGCAGGACTTCTTCGCGGGCCTTGCGCTAGGCGCACAGGAGGCGGCGATTGCCGACAAGGTGCTTGTCGAAATCCGGCGCCGGCTGGGTTTCCTGAGCGACGTCGGCCTCGACTACCTGACGCTCGATCGACTGTCGGCCACGCTCTCGGGCGGCGAGGCGCAGCGCATCAACCTGGCGACGTCGCTCGGCGCATCGCTCGTCGGCACGCTCTACGTGCTTGACGAGCCGTCCATCGGCCTGCATCCGCGCGACAATCAACGGCTCATCGCCATCCTGCGCCAGCTGCGCGATCAGGGCAACTCGGTGCTCGTCGTCGAGCACGACGCCGACATGATTGCCGTGGCCGACCACGTGGTCGACATGGGCCTTGGGGCCGGCGAACAAGGCGGGCGCGTGATCTTCAACGGGCCGCTGGCGGACCTGGCGGCCGAGCCCCTGTCGCTCACCGCCAAGTATCTGCGCGGGGAGCTGCAGATAGCCGTTCCGGTCAGCCGCCGGAAGGGCTCGCCGCAGCGGCTGCGGCTGGTCGGCGCGCGCGAGCACAACCTGCAGGACGTGGACATCGAGATCCCGTTCAACACACTGACTTGCGTGACCGGCGTGAGCGGCTCTGGCAAGTCCACACTCGTGCACGACGTGCTCTACGCGGCGCTCAAGCGCGCCAAAGGCGACTGGGATCGCAAGGTCGGGTCGCACCGCCGCCTGGAAGGCGCCGAACTGGTCACTGACGTCGTGCTGGTCGACCAGACGCCGATTGGGCGCACACCCCGGTCGAACCCCGTCACCTACTTGAAGGCGTTCGATCCGATCCGCGAGCTGCTTGCCGCCACCAAGGACGCGCGGGCCAAGGGGCTGTCGCCCAGTCACTTCTCCTTCAATGTGCCAGGCGGACGGTGCGAGGCGTGTCAGGGCGAGGGCGAGGTCAAGGTCGAGATGCAGTTCCTGGCCGACGTCTACGTGCCGTGCGAACAGTGCGACGGGAAGCGCTTCAAGCCCGCCATTCTCGACGTGCGCTACAAGGGCAAGAACGTCACGCAGATTCTGGCTCTCACCGTCCGCGAGGCCCTCCAGTTCTTCCACGGCTCAGTGAAGGTGCAGCGCCGGCTGCAGGTGCTCGACGAGGTGGGCCTCGGCTACATCCGCCTCGGCCAGCCGGCCACGACGTTGTCTGGCGGGGAAGCACAGCGCGTGAAGATCGCCTCGCATCTGGTCTCGGCCGGCGGCGACCGGATGCTGTACATCCTCGACGAGCCCACGACCGGCCTGCACTTCGATGACATCGCAAAGCTCCTCTCCGCGTTCCGCAAGCTGCTCGACGCCGGTAGCACGCTCTTTGTCATCTACCAAAACCTCTACTTGAAAAAGCCGGCCTACTGGGACATCGACCTTGGCCCCGCCGGGGGCGTCGCCGGCGGACGCCTGGTCGCGATGGGGACGCCCGAACAGCTGGCCCAGCACCCTGAGTCGCATACCGGACGCTACCTGCGAGCCGTGCTCGAGCCCGGGCGCAGGTCGTAGGCGTGTCGGCACGGTGGCGGCTTCCCCCACGCGTGCCGCACGGCGCTACCCGTGTCCACCACGGTTGCCGGTGGCGCATGGAGGCGGTGCGACGGTGGGGCCCGCCGACGGGTCGCGGCCTGGACGGGTGACGCCATGCCAGCGCACCGTGTGTTGCCGCCGTCGTTCTATGCGCGTCCCACCCTGACGGTGGCGCGCGAACTCGTCGGTGCCCTGCTCGTTCACGACGCACCCGACGGCCGCACGGTGGGCCGCATCGTTGAGGTGGAAGCGTACATCGGGGATTCGGATCCCGCGTGCCACGCGGCCAGGGGGCTGACGCCGCGCACGGCCCCGCTCTACGGCCCACCAGGGCGCGCGTACGTCTACCTGAACTACGGCATGCATCTGCTGCTGAACGCCGTGACCGAACGGGAAGGGCGGCCCTCGGCCGTGCTGCTCCGGGCCTTGGCGCCGGTTGCCGGCGAGCCACTGATGCGCGCGCGCCGGGGCGACGCGCGTTCGACGCCGCTGCCGGCGCTTGCACTGTGCCGGGGGCCAGGCAACCTCGGCCGGGCCATGGGCGTGACGCTCGCGTCCAATCGCGCATCGCTGACCGACGGGCCGCTCACCATTGAAGACGACGGGGCTCGCGATCTCGACGTGGTGTGGACGCCGCGCATCGGCGTCACGCAGGGCGCCGATCGCTACTGGCGCTGCGCGGTGCGCGGCGAGGCGGCCGTATCGGGAGTGAAACGGTGGCTTGCAAACGGACGCCGCGCGCCGTCGCCGCGCTCGCCTCACGACTGACGCACGGGCCTGGCCCGAGCGCCTGAGTTGTCAGCGTCCGCGCGAGCGAGGCTGTTCCTGCTGCACCGGCACTGTGAGTGTGACGCGCCGTGCCTCCCGCAGGATCTCGAGTGTGATGGTGCCGCCCACGGGCGAATCCGCGATGGTGCGCATGAAGGCGGCCGCGTCGGTAATGGCGCGCCCGTTCAGGCTCAAGATCACGTCGCCAGGCTGCAAGCCCGCCTGGTAGGCCGCGCTGCGCTGGTTGATGCGCGTCACGACCAGGCCGTCGGTTGTGGGCGCGCGCAACTCGCTGGCGATCCGCGAGGTCAGCGCCTGCGCCTCGAAGTACCCGATGGAGCCACGCCGCACGACGCCGTACTTCGTCAAGTCGTCCACCACCCGGCGGGCGAGATTGCTCGGCACGGCGAACCCGATGCCCTGGTAGCCGCCGCTCTGCGAGAAAATCGCGGTGTTGATGCCGATGAGTTCGCCGCGTGCGTTGATGAGCGCGCCGCCTGAATTGCCCGGGTTGATGGCGGCGTCAGTCTGGATGAAGTCTTCGTACGCCGCGATGCCCACGTTGGCGCGGCCGAGCGCGCTCACGATGCCGAGCGTGACGGTGGAACTGAGCTGGAAGGGATTGCCGATGGCGAGTACCCACTCGGCGACCTTCAACTTCGACGAATCGCCCCACGGAATGGCGGCAAGACCGCGCGCGTCGACCTTCAACAACGCCAGGTCGGTCGAAGGGTCGACGCCGATGACCTTGGCGCGCAGCTCGCGCTTGTCGGCCAGGCCGACAGTGACCTCCACCTCGCCTTCGCCGACGACGTGGCTGTTGGTCAGCACGTAGCCGTCGGCCGAAATGACCACGCCCGAGCCGAGGCTCGACTCGTACCGGTTCCGGCTGCCGAACATCTCGTCGGCGTCGCCGAAGAAGTACTGGAAGAAGGGGTCATTGGAAAACGGCGACGCCGACCGCTGCACCCGCTGTAGCGAGGCGATGTTGGTGACGGCGCCGGTGGTCTGTTCGGCCACCCGCGTGAAGTCTGGACCGGCGGCGGCGACGGCGACCGGTGCGGCGTCAGGACGAACTGGACGGGGCGCGACGGGGACCTGGTCGGCCCCGACGGCGCCACTTGTGGCGCGCATCCGCCCGGACACGCCGAGTCCGGCCGTGAGACCCACGAGCACCAAGGCGGCGGAGACGGCGAGCCGGCGCATGACGGTCACCCGACGTCCACCCGGCGAGGCGCGTGTCCTGCCAGCTTCGGCACGATGACCGTGAGCACCCCGTCCTTGAGTTCGGCTGACACGTCGCCGGCCGAGACGTCACTTGGCAGGCGGAAGGTGCGGCTGAACTCGCCGTGACCGCGCTCGACCTGGTGGTACTGCTCGCAGGCCACCCGCGCATCGCGCCGGCCGTGCAAGGTCAGGTGCCCGTCGTGAATGTCGACCCGGATGTGCTGGCGCGCGACGCCGGGCAGCTCGGCCGTCACGATATAGGCATCGACCGTCTCGCAGAGGTCTGCCGCCGGCACCCAGCCCTGCTGCGCAGGCGCGGGCAGGCGCTCCATCTTGAGTTGGATGGCCAACAGGTCACGGACCGGATCCCAGCGCGCGAACGCCACGATTTCGATGGTAACACGAGGGCGGCGGCCCGACTCTCGCCGGGCGTCGGCCCGGGGCGGGCGACCGGGCGGCGTCGTGGGGGCGACAACCCGCGTGGTAACATCCAGCGGATCTAGAGCGGCAGCGGACACGCACCCATGGCAGACAACCTTTCGGCAACCCGACTCAAGCGCGGCATGATCATCAAGCAGGACGGCGAGCTCCTGCGGGTGATTGATCTCGAGCACAAGACGCCCGGCAACCTTCGGGGATTCGTGCGCATCAAGGTCAAGAACCTGCGCAACAGCGCGACGTCCGAGCAGCGCCTGCGGTCCGATGACTCGGTCGAGCGGGCGGTGCTCGAGGAAAAGCAGATGCAGTTTCTGTACAGCGACGCCGAAGGCCACCATTTCATGGACACCGAGAACTACGAGCAGACGCGCCTCAGCGACGAGGCCCTCGGCGACTCGGTTGGCTTTCTCAAGCCGGAGATGACCATCAGCGTGGAGTTCTACGGTGTCGAGCCGGTGGGGATCGAACTGCCGCCGACGGTCGATCTCAAGGTGGTCGACACGGTGCCCGCAATCAAGGGCGCGACGGCGACCAACCAACTGAAGCCCGCCACGACCGAGACCGGCATGGTCGTGCAGGTCCCGCCGTTTGTCGGCGAGGGCGACATCATCCGCGTGAGCACCGAGACTGGCGAGTACCAGTCCCGCGCCTAGCCGGGTCATCAGGAGGCAGCGACCCTCATGGACGTCGTACGCGCGGCCAGCCAGGGCTGGCTCGAAGTCATCGTCGGCAGCATGTTCAGCGGGAAGAGCGAAGAGCTCATCCGTCGCATGCGCCGGGCGCAGATCGCCCGGCAGCGGGTCCAGATCTTCAAGCCCGCGGTCGACGTGCGCTACGCCGACGATCACATCGTGTCGCACAGCGAACTGCGCCTCGAAGCGGAGCCGGCCGCATCGTCGGCCGACCTGCTCGGCAAGGTGCGACCAGATACCGAGGTGGTAGGCATCGATGAGGGGCAGTTCTTCGATGCGGGCTTGCCGGCGGTCTGCACGGCTCTGGCCGACCGTGGCATGCGGGTGATTGTCGCCGGCCTCGACCAGGACTACCTCGGGCGCCCCCTCGAGCCCATGCCCCATCTGCTGGCCATCGCCGAGTTCATCACCAAGACGCGCGCGATCTGTGTCGTGTGCGGGAATCCCGCGAATCACACCCAGCGCCTGGTGCAGAGCGCCGATCGCGTGCTGCTTGGCGCGCTCGGCACGTATGAGGCCCGCTGCCGGCGCTGTTTCGATCCCACGCTCGCCCGGCAGGTCGCGCCTCCCGATTGACGGCCGCCCGGCGCGCGGGCAAAATCGGACTGTGGCGCTCGTCAACCTGTTGCCTCAGGTACTGTTCCTGTTGGGCTTGGGCTTTCTCGTGGCCAATGTCCGGGCCGGCATCGACCTGGCACGCTGGATACGCCGCCGGCCGGGCGCGTTGGCGGTGTGGACCGTGCCGAAGCCGCCGTTCTACGCCGTGAGTCTGGCAATTGGCGCCGCCATGGGCTGCCTGCTGCTGTCGGCGCTCTTTGTGCCGCGGCCGGTGCCGGCGGTGTTCGGCGAGTTGATGATGTTCATCTACTACGGCGGAGCCGTGCCCCTCAGTGCGCGGATTGCCCGCGGCCTCTACGCCGACGGCATCTGGGCAGACTCGGGGTTCATGCCCTACGGACACATCGGCGGCTTGCGCTGGCTGGAAGGCGAGTCGCCCACGCTGATCGTGGCGTCCCGGTTGCGGACCCTGGCGCGCCGCCTGCCGGTGCCCGGCCAGCGGATGGGCGAAGTGCGGCATCTGCTGCACCAGAAAATCGCCCAGCACGCCATCGATATCGGTGGCGGCCCAGGCTTGCACTTGGGCGGCCACGACGCCCGGCAGGACGTCTAGGGCGGGAACTGGGGACTGGGGACTGGGGCGGGATTGCCCCTAATTGCCCACCGCGCATCGACCGATAGCTCTCTTGGTGGATGCCCAGGCGGGGCGTCCCAGGGAGTTGCCACCATGGCCGCGCGTCCAACCTGGAAGGGCTATCTCAAGGTCAGCCTGGTCACGATTCCAGTACGCGTGTACCCGGCAACCGAGTCGAGCGCGACCATCGCCTTCAACCAGCTCCACGAGGAGTGCCAGACCCGCATCCAGCAGAAGAAATGGTGTCCGTCGTGTGAGCGCGACGTCACGAGCGCTGAGATCGTGAAGGGGTACGAGTTCGAAAAGGGTCGGTGGGTGGTCGTCGACGACGACGACATCGCCAAGGTGAAAGCCGAATCCACCAAGGTGATCAACCTGCTGCAGTTTGCCGATGGCGACGACATCGACCCGATGTATGTCGACAAGGCGTACTACCTGGCGCCCGAAGGGCCCATGGCCGCCGATGCCTACGCGGTGATGCGCGACGGCATGATCGGAAAAGCCGGCATTGGCAAGGTCGCGATTCACGGGCGCGAGTATCTGGTCGCCGTAAAGCCGCACAAACAGGGACTGGTGATGTACACCCTGCACCACGCCGCCGAGATTCGCACCATCGACCAGATCGACGAGCTGCGCGAGGTGCGCGGCCAGGTCACGCCGGCGGAAGCCAAGCTGGCGCAGCAGGTGATCGAGAGCTACCTGGCGCCGCTCGACCTCAAGACCTATACCGACGAGTACCAGGCCGGCCTGCGCGCGATCATCGACGCGAAGGTCGCGGGCGAAGAGGTGGTGGCTCCACGTGAAGAAGCG
>JANNEJ010000795.1:0-2188 GCA_031378585.1 Acidobacteriota bacterium
CTCGATCGGCACGGCGTGCTCGGCACGGGTGCGCAAGGGCAACTCCGGCAGTAGCAGGTTGAGCACGATCGACAACCCCATCGCGATTGCCGCCAGATCGAACACGCGTTGCATCCCGGCCGCCAGGCTGGTGCGGACACTCGCGGCGACCTCGGGCGCGACCGCGGGCCTAGGCAGGCCCCGCGACATCGTTCCGGGCTCGCGATTCCCCTGCAACGGGTTATCCACGAGCTGCCGGACCTCGGCAGAGGTCCCTGGCGGCAACGTAGCCGCCAGCTGCTGGTGATACGTGCCGAGCAGCATGGTGCCAAACACCGCCACGCCGATGGTGCTGCCAATCGAGCGGAAGAACTGACTCGTGGCCGTGGCTGCGCCCAACTGCGCCCGTGGCGCCGCGTTCTGCACGACGAGCGCGTAGACCGGCTGGGCTGCGCCAAAGCCGAACCCGCACACCACCAGGCACCACACGATTACGTTGGCACCAGCGCCGGCGCCAAGACGCGCCAGCAGCGCCATGCCGATCGTGGCCAACACCGCGCCCGCCACGGCCAGCACCTTGTAGCGTCCGGTGCGCGACACAATCTGGCCCGAAGCCACGCTGGCCACGATCATCGCGAAGATCATGGGCACAAAGAGCATGCCCGAGGCCGCCGCCGACAGGCCGAGCACGCCCTGGAGGTAGAGCGGCAGATACACGAACATGCCAAACATCGACATGCCCAACACGAAGACGCCGCACGACGCCAGCGCGATGGTGCGAATGGCAAAAAGCGACGGCGGCATGAGCGGCTCTTCGGCACGGCGTTCGGCCCACACGAAGATGACAAACGACGCGACCGCCGCGGCCAGCAACGTGCGCACCGTGGGGTCGGTCCAGCCCTGCGCGTTCACCCGGCTCAGCGCCAGCAGGAGGGGCACGATCCAGCCCGTGAGCGACACCAGGCCCAGCCAGTCGATCGAGCGGTTACGACCGTGCGGGGCCACGTAGGGGAACGTGCGGTAGAGGACGCCGGCTGCCAGAATGCCGAGCGGCGCGTTCACGTAGAACGCCCAACGCCACGACATAGGGTCGGTGATGAAGCCGCCAGCCAGCGGGCCCACCATTGACGCCAGACCGAACACCGCCCCGAACATGCCTTGGTAGCGTCCGCGTTCGGCCGGGGCGAACAGATCCCCGATGATGGTGAAGGTGAGCCCCATCACCGCGCCGCCGCCAATGCCCTGCAGGCCGCGGAAGAGAATCAGCTGGTTCATGCCGTCGAGCGGAATCGGGATGTTGCCCGAAGCGCCGCAGAGCCATGACGACACCACGAAAATGACGAGGCCGATCATGTAGAGCCATTTCCGGCCGTACAAGTCGGACAGCTTGGCAAACACCGGCACCGCGATGGTGGAGGTGAGCAGGTAGGCCGTGGTGACCCAGGGGTAGCGGTCGAACCCGTCCAGGCTCGAGACCACCCGCGGCATGGCCGTGCCCACGATGGTCTGGTCCATGGCGGCCAGCAGCAACGTGAGCATCAGGCCGGCCACGGTGGCGAGGCGCTGGCGGGCGTCGAGATGGGCGTAGCTGGTGATCTCGGGCGCGGCAGTGGCGGCCGGAAGGGCGGAGGCGGCGGGCATCAGATCTTTAGATGATACCTCCCGGGACGAGCGGGTCGTGGCGACCGGACGGCTTAGCGGGCAGACGGGGAGTTGCCGAGCGAGGCCGGGCCTTCTATAATCAGTGATTCCGGCGTCGCGGTTAGGCGTGTCAAACGCGCGCCGGTCCTCCTGCTGGGAGGTCGTTCAACGGTAGGACAGCAGACTCTGACTCTGCTTATCGGGGTTCGAATCCCTGCCTCCCAGCCAATCATTCGCCATTCGGCTCATTCTGGCTGGGAGGCGGGACTCAGGCGCATTCCGGCGCGATTTCGCGCCGGAAATGGGCACGAATCCCTGCCCGCCCACTCGCGTTGGCCGTCCTATCGGACGGCCTTGCTCGCCCTGAACGACACTCGGACGCAAGCCGGCGTGGGCCTCTGAAGCCTCGATCTTGAAAGAATCTTGAAACTTTGTCCCGGCGAAGGTGTGTCCGCGCTCGAGTTTTCGCACGGCGAGCTGCAGGTTTTCGAGCGTCTGGTTGTCGTAGCGTTCGGTGGTCGTGATCGAGGCGTGGCCGAGCAGGTCGCGCACCTGCGCCAGCGGCACA
>JANNEJ010000842.1:0-1953 GCA_031378585.1 Acidobacteriota bacterium
GTCGTCTGCTGCTGGTAGCCCTTCGGGTTGGGATACTGCGACTTTGGCGCCCACCGGTGGTTGAGTGTCGCAAAGAGCGGCGCCACTCCGTTCACGGCCGTGAGCGACACGTCCGCGCCGCGCTCGAGGTACCGCATTGCCAGGTCGAAGTGGCCGTTGACAACGGCCATGAGCAACGGGCTGGTTTTATCGCCAGGATTCACCTGGTTCAGGCTCGCCCCGCCGTTCAGCAGCGCCATGGCCGTGTCGGCGTAGCCTTCGCGCGAGGCAAACAGCAACGCCGTCAGTCCGCCCTGCGTACCGATGAGCTCGTTGTAGCGAAACTGGCGCGACAGGCCGGGAATCTGGGCCGCGCGCGGCACCGGGGCGGCCGCGCCCGCCGGGGGTTGCGCGGCGCGAGCGAACTGCTCTTCGCCTGGGTCGGTGAGTTTGGCCAGGTCCACCACGGTGGTAGTCAGCCCGGGGTTCGCGCCCCTCTCGATCAGAAACGCCACCACGCCTGGGCGGTCGAATGCTGCCGCAAACATCAGCGCCGACTGGCCCTTGGCCGATTCCACGGCGTTCACGGGGGCGCCCGCCGCCACGAGGCGCTCCACCGCCGGCAGCACGCCGGATTCCGCCGCCATCATCAGCGGCGTGGCCCCGGACGCCGACACCGCCGTGACGCTGGCGCCGGCCGCGACGAGCGCATCGACAATCGGCGCGCTGCCGTGCCTGGCGGCCAGATGCAGCGGCGTGTAGGCGCCCAGACGGGTGGTGGCGCTGTGATTGGCGCCGGCATAGAGCAGCATCTGTGCGATCTCGGCGTGCCCCTTCATCGCGGCCCAGTGCAGCGCCGTCATGCCGTCGCCCTGCGCGGCGTTCACGTCGGCTCCAGTCTTGAGCATCGCGCGCACCGCGGCCGTGTGGCCGGCCATCACGGCATCGGCCACCGCGCTTCGACTTTGCCCGGCGGAGCCCTGAGCGCGCGACTCCGTCGGGGGTCGAAGGGCCTGCGCGGCCGCGGCCTCGCCCAACCCGGCCACGACTCCCAGCACCAGGCCGGCGGCGGCCGATCCCCCTACGAGTCGTCTCATCGTCCTCAGACCTGGTCGCATCGCCGGCCCCTACCTGGCCGCCGTGGTGGCAGCCGCCGTGTTCAGGTCCATCGCCGCCGTGCTGTCGCCGAAGGCCGGCAGGTCGAGTCCCAGCAGGTGCCCCACCGACAGCACGGCGTTGGCCATGGGTGTGCCGTCGGCAGCCTTCAGGTGCAGGTTGCCCTTCAACTGGCCGCCGGCGTGGCCGGCCAGGAACAGCGGACAGCGCTTGTGGTTGTGGAGGTTGGAATCGCCCATGGGCGAACCGTACATCACGAGCGTGTGGTCGAGCAGATTACCGTCGCCCTCGGGCGTCTGGCGCAGCTTCTCGAGGAAGTACGGAATCAGGCTGACATGATAGGCGTTGATCTTCGCAAACTCGGTGACCCGGTCTTCGCGTCCCTGATGGTGCGAAGCCGGATGGAAGCCCGTGGTGACGCCGCTGTCGGGATACACGCGGCCCGACGCGTCGCGGCCCATCTTGAACGAGAACACGCGCGTGAGGTCGCTGGCAAACGCCACGGCCTGCAAGTCGAACATCAGCTTCACGTGCTCGGTGAACGAGTCGGGCACGCCCACGGGGGCACCCGGCAGCGCGCGCTGCTCCCCGCTGCTGTTCAGCGTCTCGACCTTCTGGATACGGCGCTCGATCTCGCGCACGTCGTCGAGGTAGTCGCTGAGCCGGGCGCGGTCGACCGGACCCAGCGTGCGTTGCAGGCGGGCAATCTCGGTCGTCACCCAGTCCAGAATGCTCTTGTCTTCACGACGCCGCTTCGCACGCTCTTCGACCGTGGCACCCACGCCGAAGAGCTGATCGAACGCCACCCGCGGGTCGCGAATCATCGGCAACGGCTCGTCGACCGCGCCCCAGCTGATC
>JANNEJ010000301.1:0-5507 GCA_031378585.1 Acidobacteriota bacterium
GACCAGTGCTTTGGGGTCGTCGGCCTCCGAAAACGTTCGCGCCTTCGAAGTGGACGGCGTCACCAGGTATCCCAGTGCGCGCAGGCGCTGTGTGGTGTCGCGGTCGACCGCGGCCGGCGTCGCCGCCTGACCACGCGCGCGGAGGGCGAAGAGCCGGCGCGCGATTGCGTCAGCCTCGGGCCGGCGCGCCTCGTACAGATTGGTGCGCTCGCCGGGGTCGGCCCCGAGGTCGTACAGCTCTCGTGTCGGCAGGTCGATGAACTTGAGACCCGTGGCCACGAGACCCGTGAGCGGTGCCCAGTTCCTGGTCAGATTCGCGTTGAGGGCTTCGAAATAGACATCCACCTCATCGAGCGGCCGGTCTCCGGCGAAGAACGGCCGCAGGCTGCGGCCATCGGTGATGACGGCCGGCACTCCCACGAAGTCGAGCAGCGTGGGCATCACATCCACGAGGCGGGCGGGTCCCTTCAGCACGGCAGCAGGGAGTGCCGGCGGCGCCCATACGACCAGCGGCACGCGCAGCGTCGCGTCGTAGCCGAAGAGACCATGTGTGCGCTCCTGGTGGTCGCCCAGAGACTCGCCGTGGTCGCTGGCAATGACCACGACGGTGTGTGCCAGCAGCCCGCGGCTACCGAGATCGCCGAGCGCGGCGCCGAGCGTGGCATCGGCAAACGCGATTTCTCCGCTGTAGGGGTCGGTCTGGAACTTCGAACGAAACGGTTCGGGCGGGTCGTACGGCTCGTGCGGGTCATAGAGATGCACCCAGGCAAACCATGGCTGCGACGGCGGACCCGCCGACGCGGCAATCCACCGAGTGGCCGCATCGAACACGACCGGCGCGGGGCGCTCGAGCACCGACAGCTCGCCGCCAGCGGAACGTGATCCGAACGTGTCGTCGTATACGTCGAAGCCCGCGTTCAACCCGAACCGGGCGTCGAGCACGAAGGCCGAGACGAAGGCGCCCGTGCGGTACCCGGCGGCCTTGAGTGCGCTGGCGAGGGTGGGCCTGGCGCCGTCGAACCGGAACGATCCGTTGTCGCGCACGCCGTTTACGAACGGGTAGGCGCCGGTCATGAGCGCGGCGTGCGACGGCAGCGTCAACGGGACGTGCGCGTAGACGGTGTCGACGCGAAGACCTTCGGCCGCGAGGCGGTCGATGGTCGGTGTCAGCCCGTCCACGCCGCCGTAGGCGCCGACGTGGTCGGCGCGCAGCGTGTCGATTGTGACCAGCAGCACGTTCGCTCGTTCGAGGCCAGTCGCGCTTGCGCCTGACGCCGGCGCACCGGTTGTCTGGCGTCGCGAGACGACCAGGCCAATGCCGACCACGACAAGTAGCCCCACCACGAGCGCCGCCGCAAGACGGAATCTGGTCACCCGGGAATCCTCCGGATGGCCGCCTCGACGCGCGCGAGGTCGCGGGCGTAGCGGTCACGCGGCGCTTCTCGGAGAAACCGCGTCAGAAACGGGCGTGCGTCTCGCGGCACGGGGCCCTCAGCGAGCACCATGCCCAGATTGAACAGCAGGTCGTAGTTGCGCGGCTGCAGCGGCTCCGCTCTTTTCCACGCGTCGATGGCTGCCACCCGGTCGCTGTCGAGTAGCGCCGCGCCCAGCCCCTGCCACGCGTCGCCATGCGACGGGTCGACCGCCACGACGTGGCGGAACGCCGCGGCGGCGGCGTCGGCTCGTCCAGCCGACAGCTCCAGCACGCCCAGATTGTTCCAGGCACTGGCGGCGTCAGGGTCGTCGGCGAGCAACTGCTGAAACTGGGCGCGCGCCTCGTCTGGGCGGCCGAGCTGCGCGTAGACGACGCCGAGGTCGTTCAGCAATTCCGGATTGCCGTAACCCGCGGTGCGTGCGCGTTCGAGCGCGCCAGCGGCGCCGGTGTAGTCGCCGGCCTCGCGCAGCACGGCCCCGAGCTTGGCCTGGATGCTGGCCGACGCCGCGGTGGCCGGTGGCGCCTGGCGTAAGAGCGTGGCCGCGTCGCGCGGCCGGCCCGTGGAAGCCAGCACCGTGGCCGCGCTGGTGCGCGCCGTCGTGAACTCCGGCCGGTCCCCGAGCAGTGCCATAAACGCCGCAAGGGCTTCTGCCGAGCGGCCCGCGCCAAACGCCTCGAGCGCCGAGTTGAAGCGCTCATTCAGCAACGCGAGACGCTTCGGGTCATCGACGTCGGTATAGACACGGGCGGTGGCGCTGGAGGTCGCCAGCGGGGTGGACGCCGCTGCGTATCCGAGCGAGCGCAAACGCCGCTCGGCGGCGGCATCGACGGAGGCCGCGGGCGCCAGCAGCCGCGGCGCCACCGACAGCCGTAGGCGCGCGCGTTCAAGCGTGTCGGCGCGCGCAGACTCGCGACCCGCCAGGTTCTGCTCCTCCCGCGGATCCGCGCTGCGGTCGTAGAGTTCGGGTGTCGGCAAGTGGATGTACTTCCACTGGCCGTTTACGACGCCGGTCAGCGGCGCCCAGTCGCGCGTGAGGTGGGCGTCGAGGGCCTCGAAGTAGATTTCGCGATTGGCCAGAGGTGCCTGCACTGCAGACCGCCCGTCGAGGCCGCTCGGCGCCGCGGCGCCAAGGAGTTCGACCACGGTTGGCACGATGTCGGCGTGGCCGACCGGCGTCTCGACCACGCGCGGCGCCAGCCCGGCGCCGCTCAGAATCAGGGGTACGGCCAGCGTGGAGTCGTAGGCAAAGAGGCCATGGGTCGTCTCGCCGTGTTCGCCGAGCGACTCGCCGTGGTCGGCGGTGACGACGACGAGCGTGCGGTCGAGCACGTGCGCGGCGGCCAGCCGGTCGATCAGACGCCCGAGCATGGCGTCGGCGTAGGCTACCTCGGCGTCGTAGTTCGAGCGCCCTTGGCGATACTCCGGCGGGGCGTCGTAGGGCGCGTGTGGGTCAAACAGGTGCACCCACGCCAGCCACGGCGTCGAGGTGCTGGCGCCGAGGATCCAGTTGCCCGCGGCCTCGACGACCTGGGCTCCTCGACGTTCCGCGAATCCGAAGGAGCGGTCGCCGCGATCTTGCGGGTAGTGATCGTCGTACTCGTCGAAGCCTTGATTGAGGCCGAAGCGGGCGTCGAGCACGAAGGCGCCCACAAACGCGCCCGTGCGATAGCCGAACGCCTTCAGCATCGTTGCGAGCGTCGGCACGGTGGCGGCAAGGCGGGACGAGCCGTTCAGGTGAAGGCCGTGCTGCAGTGGCGTGCGGCCGGTCAGGATCGACGCGTGCGCGGGCAAGGTCAACGGCACGTGCGAGAACGCGTGGGCGAATCGCACCCCTGACGCGGCCAGCCGGTCGAGCGTGGGCGTCAGGCCAGGGGCGTGCCCGTGCGCCTTCAGGCGGTCACGCCGCAGCGTGTCGATCGTGACGAGCAACACATTGCTGCCGCGCTGGGCGCCAGCGGTGAGGGCCGCACCAGTGGCTGGCGCGGGACCTACACGTGCGCAACCAACAGTGGTTGTGATGGCCAGGGCGGCGACGACGAGACGCGCGCCTGCAGTCCAGCCTGCACCACCGTCCCGCTCCTCGACCCTCACGACTGCAACCCCGCCCATGAACCCCAATCATCCCGGGCCAGGGAGGCGCCGTCAACGCTGTCGTGTTGAGCGCTTCGCCGGGACCCGCCACAATCGCGGCGGACAGGTGTGAGGTGCGCGACGCGTTGTGCTACCGACTGCGGCGGTCGCCCTGGTTTCGCGCCAGGTAGTACAGCGTGCCTGGCTGCGTGCCCTGCTCGACCACGTCAAATCCAGCGGCCGTGAGCTGCGCGCGCCAACGGTCGGCATTGGCCCGGCCCCCGAAGTAGCCGTGATGCACCAGGAACGGCAGAGCGGTGCGGATCCACAGGTCCTGATTGATCACGAGCAACAGGAAGTCGCCGCCCGGCTTCACGACGCGCGCCATCTCGGCAAACGTGCGCTCGACATCGGCCTGCCGCAGATGATCGATGGCAAACGCGCTGACCGCGCCGTCAAACGACGCCGGCGGAAACGGCATGGCTCGCATGTCGCCTACCTGCACGTCGACCCGCGCCTCGGCGCCGGCTGCACGCGCGTTGGCCAACAGGCGACCTGGCGAGTTGCCGCCGATCCCGTATTCGCTGCCGAAGATGTCGAGGGCGGTGACCGCGGTGGCGGGACGGGCCAGCAACACCATCAGGCTGGAGCGTCCGGACCCGGCGCCCGCATCCAGCACGCGCCCGGTGCCGGATTCCAGGAAGCGCGCCGTGGGTAGCGCAATGGGCAGACTGAAGCCGAGCACGAGGTTCACGATCGCGGCGCCGGCCAGTGCCCATGCGACGAGTGCACCGCACACGAGCGCCAGCCGCGGGCGCGCGACCCGCCACGCCGCATACGCGGCGAGTGCGAAGACGGCCGCGCCGATCAGGTGGCCGAGCGTCCAGGGCCACTCGTAGCCGAAGTCGTAGCGAAACAGGTCCATCACGGGTCAGGCCTCTGGGTCGAATTGGAAGACGTCGTCGATTTGCACGCCGAACACCGTTGCGATGCGAAACGCCACCTCGAGCGACGGGGAGTACTTGCCGAGCTCGATGGCGTTCACGGTTTGGCGGGTCACGCCAATGCGGTCGGCCAGCGCCTGCTGCGTCATGTCGCCGCGCGCCCCGCGCAGGTCGCGGATGCGGTTGCGGATGGCGCACGCCATCTCAGGCGTCCCGCCGGTACAGCACGATCTGGCCGCCAAACTTCACGAGTTCGGCCAGCACGATGGCCAGGAGCACCACCTGCTGCATCACCCAGGCGCTCCGGGTGAGGTGAATCGTGGCCACGCCCGCCAGGGCGCCGACCACCAGCACCTGGAAGGCAATGCGTGTCGCCCGCATCTCGATCAGGCGTTCACGTTCGTCGCGCGGCGACCGGGCGTCGCTTGGCGCCTGCAGCGCGACAGCGGCGTGCAACACGATTTCGAGCACCACGAAGGCCACGAGCAGCCACACGGCCACACTCAACGCCGTCGGCCCGTCGACCTGTCCGCTGAACTGGCGATAGGAGTTCCAGAAGAACGGAATGAACACGCCCAGGATCGACAGAAACGAGATCCAGGCGCTCTTCTCACGAAATGACATCGACGGGCAGACTCCCTGTGTCAAATATGTTTGACACAATAGAACGCAACGTGTCAAGAATATTTTACATATCGCCGCGCCGCTACTGGTCGCCCGCCGAGGCAGGGACCGACGGCGTGTCGAGGTATTCGGCCAGTCGACGTTCGGCCGCGTCGCCAAAGAGGATCGCCGCCACCTCGCGCAGTCCGGCAGAGCCGCGGATATCTGCGCTGCGCACGACCTGGTCGATCTTCGAGCGGCGGCGCGTGAAGTCCTCGAGCCGGACGATCATCTCGGTGGTGGCGGCCAGGTGCAACTCGACGCGCAGGTAGTCGGCGCTGTCCATGATGTCCTCGCCCATGCGCCGGTCATCCCGGATCGCTTCGAGCATGCTGAACGCGCGCCGGCCATAGCGGCGCCACAGGCGGTCGGTGAGCGGCTCGGTCTCAGTTTT
>JANNEJ010000889.1:0-4080 GCA_031378585.1 Acidobacteriota bacterium
GCCGAGCCCCGAGCCCCGAGCCCCGAGCCCCGATTCAATCAACCGCGACCACGCGAAACACGCCGAACACGCCCCGCATGGTATCTGCAATCTCACCCACCGTGGCGTGCGCCTCGACGGCTGCGATGATGGGCGGCACCAGGTTGTCGCGCCCACGGGCCGCGGCTTCGACCGCATCGAGCGCCGCTCGCCATGTGGTCTGGGAACGCGCCGCCCTCAGCGCCTTCACCTTGGCCACCTGACGCCGCTCCACATCAGGGTCGAGTGCGAACACCGCTATCGGAGGGCGATCGTCGGTCGCGAAACGGTTGACGCCCACGACGACATCCGTGCCAGCGTCGATGCGCTGCTGCGCGAGGTACGCGGATTCCTGAATCTGGCGCTGGATGTAGCCCGTCTCGATCGCGCGCAGCGTGCCGCCGATGGCCTCGATCCGTTCGAGCAGCGTCAGCGCGCCCGTCTCGATGGCGTTGGTCAGCGCCTCCACGTGCCAGGAGCCGCCGAACGGATCCACGGTGTTGGTCACGCCCGACTCGTGCGCGATGATCTGCTGCGTGCGCAGCGCAATGCGCGCGGCCTCTTTCGTGGGCAGCGCCAGCGCCTCGTCGCGGCCGTTGGTGTGCAGCGACTGGGTGCCTCCCAGCACCGCGGCCATCGCCTGCACCGCGACCCGGACGATGTTGTTGTCGGGCTGCTGCGCGGTGAGCGTGCTGCCGGCGGTTTGCGTGTGGAAGCGCAGCTGCAAGGCGCGCGGGTGGGTGGCGCCGAAGCGATCGCGCATCAGGCGCGCCCACAGCCGGCGGGCCGCGCGGAACTTGGCCACCTCTTCCAGGAAGTCGTTGTGCGCGTTGAAGAAGAACGACAACCGCTGACCAAAGGCGTTCACGTCCAGGCCCGCCTCGACCGCGGCACTCACGTAGGCGACGGCATTGGCAAACGTGAAGGCCACCTCTTGCACGGCCGTGGAGCCGGCTTCGCGAATGTGATACCCGCTGATGGAGATGGTGTGCCACTGCGGCACTTCGCGCTCGCAGTAGCCGAAGATGTCGGTCACGATGCGGAGCGACGCGGCCGGCGGATAGATGTAGGTGCCGCGCGCGATGTATTCCTTCAGGATGTCGTTCTGGATGGTGCCAGAGAGCGCCGCCGGGCTCACGCCCTGGCGCCTGGCGACGGCCACGTACATGGCCAGCAGCACGACGGCGGTGGCGTTGATTGTCATCGACGTCGAGACGGTGCCGAGCGGGATGCCGTCAAAGAGCGCGGTCATGTCGTCCAGAGAATCAATGGCGACGCCCACCTTGCCGACCTCTCCCTGGGCCAGGTCGTGGTCGGAGTCGTAGCCGATCTGGGTGGGCAAGTCGAACGCCACGCTCAAGCCGCTTACGCCCTGCCCAAGCAGGTATCGGTAGCGCGCATTGGATTCTTCGGCCGTGCCGAAACCGGCGTACTGGCGCATGGTCCAGAGCCGGCCGCGGTACATGGTGGGCTGGATGCCGCGGGTGTAAGGAAATGCGCCAGGAAACCCGAGATCCTCGCGTTCGTTCCATGTACCCGCGTCCGAGGGAACGCGGTAGTTGCGCGTCGAGTCACCAGCCATGCCGGACAGCATTGTACCGAGGCCAACGACTCGCTGCCGTACGTTGGCCCGGTCTTGCTTGCACAAAATTGCACGCGGCCCGTAGAATAGGCGCGTTCGCGACCGGGATCCTGGCCCGCGCAGGCGAGGCCCCCTTGCAAGGAGGCATGTGCATGGACGACGCCCAGAACCGCTTGGCCCGGGAACTGGCCGATGCCATCGCCGCCGCGGTGGAGCACAGTACCGACGTCGAGGCGTGCCGCGAGCGCTCGCGCGCGGCCGGTTACCACCTGAAGGTCACACTCGAGGCCACCGTCGGATTCGCGACGCTGCCCGGGCACGTGTTCCCAGAGGGTGCGGCCGAGACTGCCGACGAGCCGGACGCTGCCCACGAGCCGCAGGCCTTCGAGGTAAGTGCCAACGACCGGCGCTTCCTGCGGTCGTTGCGCATCTCCGCCGACCAAGCACGGGTGGAGGAAGCGAGTTAGCCCGTGGCGCCCTGCCTGGCCACCGCGTCGGCGGCTTTCTTCGCGGCGTCGGCGTCGCCCAGATAGAAACTGCGGATTGGCTTCAGACTGGCGTCGAGTTCGTAGACGAGGGGGATGCCCGTGGGGATGTTCAGCTCCACGATGTCGTCGTCACTGATGCCGTCGAGATACTTCACGAGCGCACGCAGGCTGTTGCCGTGCGCGGCAATCACCACGCGCTGGCCGCTGCGGATCGCCGGCGCGATCGTCTCGTGCCAGTAGGGCAGGAATCGATCGACCGTGTCCTTCAGGCACTCGCTTAGGGGTAGGTCGGCCGGCGTCAGCGACGCGTAGCGGCGGTCGTGGCCCGGATACCGCGGGTCGCCCAGTGCCAGCGGCGGTGGTGGGATGTCGTAGCTGCGCCGCCAGGTCTTCACCTGGGCCTCGCCGTGCCTTGCGGCCGTTTCCGCTTTGTTGAGGCCTTGCAGAGCGCCGTAGTGGCGCTCGTTGAGACGCCACGACCGCACGACGGGCAGCCACAGCAGGTCCAGTTCGTCCTGCACGATCCACAGCGTGCGGATCGCGCGCTTCAGCAGCGACGAGAAGGCCAGGTCGAAGGTGTAGCCGCCGTCCTTGAGCAGGCGGCCCGCCTCGTGGGCTTCGTGCACGCCCTTGTCGCTGAGGTCAACGTCCACCCAGCCCGTGAAGCGGTTCTCCTTGTTCCAGATGGATTCGCCGTGTCGCAGCAGGATAACGGTATACATGGCTACTTCAGCTGGGCAATGGCGGTCCGGCCGGCGTAGACGGCCCCGTCGCCCAGGGCCTCTTCGATGCGGAGCAGTTGGTTGTACTTGGCCACGCGGTCGCTGCGCGACGCCGAGCCGGTCTTGATCTGGCCAGCCGACGTGCCGACGGCCAGGTCCGCGATTGTGGAATCTTCCGTTTCGCCAGAGCGGTGCGAGATCACGCTGCGGTAGCCCGCGCCCGAGGCCATGGCGATGGCGTCGAGTGTCTCACTGACCGTGCCGATCTGGTTGAGCTTCACCAGTAGCGCGTTGCCGACACCTTCCTTGATACCGCGCGCGAGGATCTCTGGATTCGTGACGAACACATCGTCGCCGACAATCTGCACCGTCTTGCCGAGCGCCTGCGTCAGCAGCTTCCAGCCGCGCCAGTCGCCCTCGGCGCAGCCGTCCTCAATCGAGAGAATCGGGTACTGGCGGCACCAGTCCACGTAGAGCGCCACCATGCCGTCGGAATCACGCGCGGGTTCGCCCGACTTCTTGAAGTCGTACTGCCCGTCGGCATTGCCGAACTCGCTGGCGGCCGCATCGAGGGCGATGAACACGTTGTCGCCAGCCGTGAAGCCGGCCTTGCCAATCGCTTCCATGACGACGTCGAGCGCGTCTTTGTTGCTCTTCAGGCTGGGCGCGAACCCGCCCTCGTCGCCAACGCCCGTGGCCAGGCCCCGCGCCTTCAGAATCGACCGCAGAGCGTGGAAGATCTCGGCGCCCGCCCGCAGGGCCTCGCGAAACGACGGGAAGCCCACCGGCATCACCATGAACTCCTGGAAATCCACGTTGGTGTCGGCGTGAGCGCCGCCGTTCAGGATGTTCATCATCGGCACTGGCAGTCGGTAGCCGCCCGTGGCGCCGGCCAGCGTGGCAATGTGCGCATAGAGCGGCACGCCCGTGTGGTCGGCTCCGGCCTTGAGCGCGGCCATCGACACGCCAAGCAGGGCATTGGCGCCGAGCCTGCCCTTCGTGGCCGTGCCGTCGAGGGCGATGAGCGCGTCGTCAAGGCTCCGCTGCTGCCATTCGCGGTTCACGAGGGCGGCGCGAATCTCGCCGTTCACGTGGCTGACGGCTTTCGTGACGCCTTTGCCGAGGAAGCGTGATGTGTCGCCGTCGCGCAGTTCGAGCGCTTCGCGCTCGCCGGTGGAGGCGCCGGACGGCACGCCGGCGCGGCCGCGCGCCCCGCCATCGAGAGTGACATCCACTTCCACTGTGGGATTCCCGCGCGAATCCAGAATCT
>JANNEJ010000975.1:0-7972 GCA_031378585.1 Acidobacteriota bacterium
CTCGATCGACTCCCCGACGACAAGCTCGACTGGCAGCCCCATCCCAAGAGCATGACGCTCGGCTCTTTGGCCACGCACCTGAGCGAACTCGGCTCGTGGGGACAAGAGACGCTCAACGCCCCCGCCGTCGACCTGGAGTCGATGGTCCGTCCCGCCGGCTACGTGCTCCCCGCAACGCGCGCCGCCATCATCGACGAATTCGAGCAGAAGATGGCCGGCGCCCGGGCCGCGCTCGTGGGCAAGACCGACGAGCAGCTGATGGCGCCGTGGACGCTACGCCGGGGCGCCAGGGAATTCTTCACGATGCCCAAAGCCTCGTGCTGGCGCACGTTCGTGATGAACCATTTGATTCACCACCGCGGGCAGCTGTCGGTCTACCTGCGTCAGCTCGACGTGCCCCTGCCGTCCATCTACGGCCCGAGTGCAGACGAACGGCCCTTCTAACGCCGCGGCGCCGACGCGCGCCGTGGTCGCGTTGGGCGCGGTCGCGTTCGTCGTGCTGGCCACGCTCAACGCCGGCGGATATCGCTACGGCGCGTCCGACCAGGCGTTCTACATCCCAGCGATCCTGCACCAGCTCGATCCCTCGCTCTTCCCGCGCGATTGGGCGATGCTCGGCGCCCAGGGCAAGTTCTTCTTCGTGGACGAGATCTTCGCGGGGCTCGTTAGAACGACTGGTCTGCCGCTGCCCTATTGGTTTGCCGCCGCGCAGCTGACGACGCTCGCCGTGCTCTATGCGGGCGCCTACGCGCTTGGCCGGCAGATGCTCGCCACGCCCTGGGCGCTCGCCGCGTGGCTGACGGCGCTCACCTTGCGTCACCGGATCGCGAAAACCGGCGCCAATACGCTCGAGGGCTACTTTCATCCGCGTATGCTGGTGTTTGGAATTGGCCTGGCCAGTCTGGCGCTCTTCCTGCGCGGACGCCCGTGGTGGGCGCTCGGGCTGGCCGTGGTCAGCGCCACGCTGCACCCCACCACCGCCGCGCTCTTTGTGGGCATCATTGGCGTGGGCATCGTGGTGAGTGAGCCGAGGGCACGTGGGCCCGCGATTGGCATGGGCGTAGCCGCAGGTGCGGCGCTCGCTGCAGGCGTGGCCGGCGGCCTGTTCAGCATCGCCACGATGGACGCGCCCTGGCTCACGCTGCTCGGCACGAAAGACTACGTGTTCCCCACGCGCTGGTCATTCGACACGTGGGCCATCAATCTGCTCGGGCCTGTGGTCCTGGTCGCGGCCGGCGTGTCGCGCCACCGGGCCGGCCTGATGCGCCCGCGCGAGTTGGGGCTGCTCGCTGGCTGCCTGGCGCTGGTCGCCGGCTTCCTCGCATCCCTGCCCTTCATCGCGAGCGGCGTGGCGCTGGCCCTGCAGTTGCAGACGTCGCGCGTGTTCTGGCCGGTGGAGACGGTCGCCACCCTGTCCCTCGTGTGGCTACTCGTAGACCGTCCGGCGCGTCTGGACAGCCGCGCGTGGCTGCCACGCGCCGTCGTCGCCCTGCTCGCGGCCGTGAGCCTGTCGCGCGCGGTGTACGTGGGCTTCATCGAGAGTCCGGACCGTCCGACTGTTGCCGTCGAACTGCCCGGCGACGATTGGACGACGGCGCTTGGCTGGATTCGCGATCGCACGCCTACCAACACCTACGTGCTCGCTGACCCTGCTCATGCGTGGAGGCTCGGTACCGCGGTGCGCATCGGCGCAGAACGCGACGTGTTCCTGGAAGAGACCAAGGACCTGGCCATGGCCATGTACTCGCGCGACGCCGCGCAACGTGTGACCACCCGCATCGACAGCACACAGGGATTCGCCGGGATGACGCCGGCGGCGCTGACGGCGCTGGCGGCGCGCGAAGGCCTTGATGTGTTCGTGACCGAGCGCACGCTGGATCTGCCCGTGGCGCATCGCGTCGGCGGGATCACGGTCTACCGGCTCGTCCGCTGACGGCCGCAGCACGGGGCCGCACGCGCGTCGTGGCGGTCTCAGGTCAGCGGCCCCCGGTGAATCTGGCCTGAACGTACGCCTGGTCGCGCTGCTATACTCCGGCCGTTCGCCGGGCCATGGCTTCGGCGGGAGGGAGACCCATGTCAACGACCGCCACTGTCTCACGCCGCTCGTTCGCGAAGCTCTTTGCCATGGGAGGCTCGGCCGCCCTGCTCGCCGACCCGGCCTTCGCCCGCGAGCTTCGCGCCGCAGGGGCCGCAGGCGACATCCTGCCGGCGGGTCCATCCGCGGGCGAGCCCTTCTGGAAAAGCGTGCGCGACCAGTTCGTGATGCCGCCGGATCTCGCCGTGATGAACGCCGCGAACCTGTGCCCCGCGTCGCGGCTTGCGGCCGACTGCCTGATGCGCGAATCGAAGAGCGTGGACGTGGATCCCTCGCCGACCAATCGCGCCAGGCTCATGCCCGAGAAAGAGAAGACCCGCGTGGCCCTGGCCGAATTCCTGCGCGTGGCGCCTGACGACGTCATCATCACGCGCAACACCAGTGAGTCGAACAACATGGTGTCGAACGGCCTGGATCTCAAGGCCGGCGACGAGGTGCTGCTGCACGAGGACAACCACCCGAGCAACCTCACGGCGTGGAAGGAAAAGGCCAAGCGCTTCGGCTTCTCGGTGGTGGTCGTGCCGCAGAAGAACCCGCACCCTGGCATGGAGTACTACGTGGACGCCTTCGCCAAGGCGATCACGCCAAGAACCAAAGTGATGTCGGTCACGCACCTGTCGAGCACCGTCGGCGACCTGATGCCCGCAAAGGAGCTGGCGGCGCTCGCGCGTTCGCGCGGCGTGCTCTTCCTGCTCGACGGCGCGCAGAGCTTTGGCCTGCTCGATGTGAACCTCGCCGAGATTCAGCCAGACTTCTATTCCGGCAGCGCCCACAAATGGCCGTGCGGCGCGCGCGAGTGCGGCGTGCTCTATGTGAGCAAGGCGGCGCAGCCGAAGCTGTGGCCCAGCGTCTACAGCGCGTACCCCGGCGCGGTCGGCTTCTCCAAGACGTTCGAAAGCTTCGGCCAGCGCGACGAAGCCACGATGATCGCGCTGCACGAGGCGCTCGATTTCCAGACCAAGGTGGGCCGCAAGGCCATCGAGGACCGGTCGCGCGCGTTGACGACGCAGTTGATGGAGGGCCTGGCCACGCTACCCGGCATCACGAACTGGACCTCGCCGGTGGCCGGCCGCCGCGTCGCCGTCGTGTCGTTCGTGCCCGGCTCGCTCGATGCCAACAAGCTGGCGACCGCGCTCTACGCGAACGACAAGATCGGCATCACCACGCGCGGCGGACAGGATCGTCCCGGAATTCGCGTGTCGCCGCATTTCTATAACAGCCCGGCGGAAGTGGACAGGCTGCTGGCGTCGCTCGGGAAGTACCTCAAGAGCGGGGTGTAGCAGGCGCTGCACCGCGCAAGCTAGGTTCCGAGCCGGATGCCCTTGAGTGTCAGGACTGGCGCGTCTTGGTCGCCATACCAGAGATGCAGTACGCCATCGTCGGCACGCGCGCCAGGAATCGGCAGGTCCAGCGCCACGGCTCCGGTCGACGGCCAGGTGGCGTCCAGCGCTTCGCACACCACGTCTTGCGCGAAGCTCAGCACGCCCTCCGCGGCATCGGCGCACACGTCGAGATCGCCGAGGTCGTCGGCGTCGACGTCGAACGCCGTCGAGACGCCCGTGCCGTTGGGGGTCTCGATTGTCAGCATCTCCGCGTCGGCGCTGGCGGTGAACCCCTCTGGAAGACTCGCCGCCAGCACGGTGGCGAGTTCCCTGGCAAATGCCGTCGGCGTCACACCTACTGCCGCTCTTGAGGCGTGGCCGGCGTCGTCCGCACGGTCGGGTACTTGATGCCGAGCTGGTCGAGGTAGGTCGGGAACCTGGTGGGGTCGTAGTAGAACTTCTTCATCTGCTCCCGGTACTTGGAGAGAATGCTCTCGTTCAGGAACGTCGGCGCGGGCGTGTCCTTCTTGATGAAGGGGATGTACTTCACGTCCTTGGTCTGCACGTTGTTGAAGTAGTCCCACGACTGCGCGATGAGTTCGGGTCTGGTCAGCAGGTCCAGGATGGTCATGGCCTGCACCTTGGCGCCGGCCACGACGCCCTTGTGGGCAATGGGCGTGGCGCTGGCGATGCCGCTCGACCAGTTGTGCCCAGGCAGGCCGGGAATGTTTGCGGGATAGCGCAGCGTCACGGTCGGCACGTTCCATGACACGTCGCCGATGTCGTCTGAGCCGCCACCCATGTTGTCCTCGAGCTTCACCGGCTGGCCCATCTCGGCCAGCTTGGTGGCCATACCGGACTGGACGGTGTTGCCCAGTTCCTTTTGCAGCGCCTTGGCCAGCGTCTGGTCGGCCTCGCTCCACTCGGGCAGGCCCACTTTCTGGATGTTGGCAAACATCGTCTCGGCCACCACCTTGTTGAAGTGCTGAGGGTACGCCGTGCCCAGAATCCTCGACGTCCACTTCGTATTGGTCATGAGCGCGGCGCCCTCGGCCATCTTGTTGGCGATGTCCCACAGTTCCTGGATGTGCGGCTGGTCGTTCTCGCGCAGGTAGAACCAGATGCTGGCGTTGCGCGGGACCACGTTGGGCTGGTCGCCGCCGTTGGTGATGACCGAGTGCGATCGCTGCGACAGACGCAGGTGCTCGCGGCGGTAGTTCCACGCGACGCTCATCAGCTCGACGGCGTCGGCGGCCGAACGGCCGCGCCAAGGCGCGCCGGCGCTGTGCGCCGTCTCGCCTTCGAACGTGTACTCGACCGAGATGAGACCGTTACCGCCTCCGGCACCCCACGACACGTTCAGGTTGTTGCCCACGTGCGTGAAGAGGGTGACGTCCACGTCCTTGAACATGCCGTCCCGGACGAACCAGGCCTTGCTGGCCACGAGCTCTTCGGCTACGCCCGGCCAGAGCATCAACGTGCCGGGCAGCTTCTCGCGCTCCATCACACGCTTCACGGCGATGGCCGCCACGATGTTCAGCGGCACGCCGGTGTTGTGGCCCTCGCCGTGTCCGGGCGCGCCTTCCACGATCGGATCCTTGTAGGCCACGCCGGGCTTCTGCGACGACTGCGGGATGCCGTCGATGTCGGAGCCGAGCGCGATCACCGGCTTGCCGCTGCCGAAGGTGGCCACCCATGCGGTGGGAATGCCGGACTGGCCTCGGGTGATCTTGAAGCCGTTCTTCTCGAGCACGCCGGTGAGATACTTCGACGTCTCCACTTCCTGGAAGCCGAGCTCACCGAAACTGAAGACCGAATCCACGGCTTCCTGCGCCAGTTTGGCCAGGCCGTCCACGTGTTCGGCGGCACCCCGTTTCATGGCGGCGAGATTCGCCTCGGCCGGCGTCATCGGCGCGGGCTTGGCGGTGGGCGCCTGCGCCAGCGCGGAGTTCGCCGTGAGCGCGAGCGCTACGAGCGACGTTCCAAAGGTGCGAATGTGAATCATCGTGCCGTTCCTCCAAAGTTCACCGTTGGCGGCGCGAGTGTGCCACGCCACAAGGTGCCCTCAAATTGTACTCGCGGGCGACCACCCCACGTCGAAGGAGGGGGCTGACCTCGGCCACGACGACGAGACGAGAAGCAGGAACCCCGGGGACATGACCGAGGCATGCTCGCCGCGGGGTATGCTGAGGCGCATGCGTCAAGTGGCCGTCGCGTCCATGGTGGCAGCACTGGCCGGAGGGCTGGGGCTTGCCTCACCTTCGGCCCAGGCGGCCCGGGTGCCCACCGCGCGGCTCTCGCCCGCGCCGAGGCTCACGCTGCCCGGGCGCGTGGATTCCAACAACCCGCTGGCGTGGCACGAGACCGACGGGGTCCGCCTGCTCACGGCGCTGACTTCGTGGGGCGGCGTGCCCGAGCTGGCGCGCGGCCCGGCACTCGACGCGCTCGTGTCCGACGGCGGTACGAGGTTTGACCCGCATCCCGGACACGGCGTGTGGATGGAAGCCGTGGTGCCGGATGCGCAGGGCGCATGGTACGGCTACTACCATCACGAGCGTCCCGCCGATGAGTGCGGCCGTCCGGACCGCCAACTGCCGAACATCGGCGCGGCGCGTTCGACCGATCAGGGGCGCACCTGGGCCGACCTCGGCATCGTGCTCGACGCGCCTCCTGGTTCGGCGGCATGCACGTCCACCGGGCGTTTCGTGTTGGGCGGCGTCGGCGACGTGTCGGCCATGCTCGATGCCGACGGACAGTACCTGTATCTCTTCTTCAGCCAGTACGGACGCGATCCGACGCGGCAAGGCGTGGCCGTCGCGCGTATGACCTGGGCCACCCGCGACGCCCCGGGCGGCGCGTTCGCGATCTGCGACGACGGCGCGTGGCTGGCCGCCTCACCGACGTTCGACGACGACGGCGAGACGCCGACGCGGGTCACGTATCCCGCCGGCTCGCCGCTTGTGCGGGCCACGCGGCCGTTCCACGATGGCAACGCCGCGGCCGACGTGTTCTGGGGCCCGGCCGTCCACTGGAATACGCACCTCGAGCACCGCGTTCGCGCCGACGCTCGACGACCCACGCGCCTGGTCGGCACCCGCGAAGATCCTGAACGGCGGCGAGTGGTATCCGCAGGCCGTTGGCCTGCAACCGGGCGAGGGCACCGATCGGCTCGCGGGCGAACGCGCCCGCTTCTTCATTACGGGCACGTCCTCCCACTGGATTGACTTCCAGCGCTGACGCGACGCGCCTGGCAGTTTACGGCACGAGCGTGGGCTTGTACTCGGGCGCGCGGCGGGCCTTCGTCTTCTGCTCGAAGGCATAGGCGAACGCCAGCAGGTCAGCTTCGCTGTAGGCGCGGCCCATGAACGCGAGTCCCAGCGGCAAGCCATGCGTCTCGCCCATCGGCACGGTCAGGCTGGGGGTGCCCGCCACAGCCGCCATGCCGTAGCCGGCGCCCACGAAGTGATCGCCGAGCACGTGATCGGTGGGCCAGGTGGGCGCCATGCTCGGCGCAATCAGCGCGTCGAGCTTCCCGGTCTCGAGCGCGGCCACCAAGCCATCGCGGCCGGCCAGCGCCGTCGCAGCGGCCTTGGCCTTCAGATACGCGGCCTCCGTGAGCGGCCCCTTGGCCTGCGCCTGCAGGAAGATCTCTTGCCCGAAAAACGGCATGACGCGAGCGGCATTGGCGCTGTTCCACGCGATCAGCGCCTCGAGCGACTTGTGGGGTGCTGCGCTCTGCTCGAGGTACGCGTTCAGCCCGTCCTTGAACTCGTAGAGCAGCACCTGGAACTCGGCGTCACTCCAGTCGTTGTAGGTGGGCACTCGCACCTCGACAACCGTTGCGCCGGCGGCCTTGAGCGTGGCGACCGCTTTCCCCATGGCGGCATCCACGTCGGGGTGGTACCCCATCGCCTGCCGCACCACGCCGAAACGCTTGCCCGTGAGCGCATCGGCCTTGAGCGCGGTCGTGTAGTCGTGTGCGACCGTGCCGGTGGCCGCCCCGCTGGCCGGGTCGGCCGCATCCACTGCCGCCATCGCCGACAGCAGCATCGCGGCGTCGGTGACGGTGCGGGCCATCGGTCCCGCGGTGTCTTGCGACACCGAGATCGGAATGATGCCGGTGCGGCTCACCAGTCCCACGGTAGGCTTGAGTCCCACCAGCCCACTGACCGAGGCGGGGCACAAGATGCTGCCATCGGTCTCGGTGCCGACGCCGACGGCCGCGAGACTTGCCGCAATCGCCGTGCCCGTACCCGCGCTTGACCCGCACGGATTGCGGTCGAGCACGTAGGCGTGTTTGGTCTGACCGCCGCGCGAGCTCCAGCCTGAGGTCGACCGCGTGGAGCGGAAATTGGCCCACTCGCTCAGATTCGTCTTGCCGAGGACGACGACGCCCGCCTCGCGCAGACGCGCCACCATGAACGCGTCTGTCGTGGGCCGGTTGTCAGCCAGCGCCAGCGAGCCCGCCGAGTTCACCATGCCGACGGCGTCGATGTTGTCCTTGAGCAGCACGGGAATACCGTGCATCGGTCCGCGGACCCTTCCGGCTCTGCGC
>JANNEJ010000977.1:0-1702 GCA_031378585.1 Acidobacteriota bacterium
GTTTGCTTACCTGTCAAAAAATTGGTACTGATGCTTTCGCTGTTGGTCTGATGCAGCGCCTGGGCATGGAAGAAGGCGTGCCGATCGAGCACGGCATGGTGTCGCGCGCCATCGAGCGCGCGCAGAAGCAGGTCGAGGCCCAGAACTTCGCCGTGCGCAAGCACCTGCTCGAATACGACGACGTCATGAACAAGCAGCGCGAAAGCGTCTACACGCTGCGGCGCGAAGTGCTCGACGGCGTCGTGCGGATTACCGAGGACGAGACGTCCGACACCCGAGGATACCTGCTCGCCACCGCCGAAGACCTGGTCGACGACAAGGTGAACCTCTACTGCGCAAAGGACGCCGACACCGACACGTGGGACCTCGATGCCCTGCGCCGCGAGCTCACCGAGCTCTTCTCCCTTGATGAAGCCGACTACGCCGCCGTGCCCTTCGAGCATGCCAGGCGGGCCGAGCTTCGCGAGGCACTCTGGGCGCGGGTGCAGGCGAAGTACGTCGACAAGGAGCGCGTCGTGCCCGCCGAGATCCTGCGCCGGGTCGAGCGCGATCTGATGCTGCAGATCGTCGACACGCAGTGGAAGGACCATCTCTACTCGCTCGACCACCTGAAAGACGGCATCAGCCTGCGCAGCTACGGCCAGCGCGATCCGCTGGTCGAGTACAAGAAAGAGAGCTACACGCTCTTCCAGGACATGCGCAGCCGTGTCGAGGCGGAGATGGTGCGCTACCTCTGGTGGTTGCGGCCGGTCGAGGGCGAGCCCGAGGCGATCGTCGCTCCGGTGCGGCCGGCCCCTCGGAGGCAGATGCCGTTAATCTACAGCGGACCCTCGGATTCGACGCCCGCGAGCTTCCCGCCGCCGGCGCAGGCCAGTGGCTTCCCGGCGCCTGGTGCCCCGCGGCCGGCGCGCACGGGTGGAGACGATGCGCCCGTGACACAAGTGAAACGCGACGAGCCCAAGATTGGCCGCAACGACCCGTGCTACTGCGGCAGCGGCAAGAAGTACAAGAAGTGCCACGGCGCCAACTGATGCCTGCCCCCGCAGCCGCACATCGACCTTCCGGACGCGACAGGCCGACCCGTGTGTCGGCCTGTCGCGCATCTGCCCCACGAGACGACCGCCCATGACTCTGCCAACCTCCAGCACCACGCCCACCCGCACGTCCCTTGACGCGTCCCTGTCGACCGCGCTCACCTTTGACGACGTGCTGCTCGTGCCGCGCTACTCGAATGTGCTGCCCGCGCAGGTCGACGTGTCGACGCGGCTGACGAGAAACATCCCGCTCTTCGTGCCGCTCCTCAGCGCCGCGATGGACACGGTGACCGAGTCGTCGATGGCCATCGCCATGGCCCAGCAGGGCGGCCTCGGCATCATCCACAAGAACCTCTCGATCGAGGATCAGGCGGCCGAAGTGGACCGCGTCAAGCGCTCCGAAAGCGGCATGATCGTGAATCCGATCACGCTGTCGCCGACCCACCGCATCCATGAAGCACTCGAGTTGATGGCGCGCTACCGCATTTCGGGCGTGCCGGTCACCGAGGACGGCAGCAAGGAAGGCCGGCTCGTCGGCATCCTCACCAACCGCGATCTCCGGTTCGAGACCAACGTCGACCGGCCCATCGACGAAGTGATGACGAAGGCGCCGCTCTTCACGGTGCCTGTCGGCACCACGCTTGACGAGTCGCGCCAGATTCTTCATC
>JANNEJ010001030.1:0-4844 GCA_031378585.1 Acidobacteriota bacterium
GCACGCGGTCGGGCATCGCGCTGGCGGTCATGCCGGCCATGTCCTGCGCCACCGCCACGGGTGCTGCCGCGGGTACCACCGCCTGTTCGCGCGGTGAGAAGGGCCAGCCGCCGCGGGCGTGCTGAATCCACAGGGCGCCGCTGAGCAGAGCGGTGGTCGTGACCGCGGACACGAGCGGCGCAACGACGCGGCCAAGTCTGGACGTGGAGGTCATCGAAGGATCCCTTCATACGAGCCAACGGCGCGTCCAAGACGCGCCCAGGCCACACCCAGCTCGATGTCGGCCGCGATCAGATCGGCCTGCACGAGCCACAGCGCCTGCACGGCTTCGATGACGCTCACGAGCGGCAGCTGACCGGAGGTGTAGCCGGCGACGGCCGGCTCAATCGCCATCCGCGCTCGAGGCAGGACGTCAATACGGATCGCGGACTGACGATCGCGGGCGGCCTGGACCTGATTGACCGCCACGGCCGCGTCGCCCTCGATCATGCGCGTCATGGCGCGCAGCTCGGCCTCGGACATGGCGCGCATCGCCTGCGCCTCGGCAACGCCGGCGCGCAGCTTACCGCGCCAGATCGGCAGACTGACACCGACCATGGCCATCCAGCCCTTGCCGTCCGCCATCGTGTAGGACGGTCCAGTGCGAATCGTCGCCATGGGCCGGAACATGTCGCGCATGACCTGCACGTCGGCGTCCGCCCGGGCAATCTCTGCCCTTACGCCGACGAGCTCCGGACGCCCGGACAGCGCCGCCTTGATCCCCGCCCAGGCGGGCACAGGTTCCGCGAGCAGGAGGGGCGCCAGTGGTGGAATGGGCTGGTCCGCGTCGAGTGCGAGCGTCGTGTTGAGCATGGCTTCGGCCCCGCGCACCTCGCTGACCAGCGCGCGGGCCAGCGCGTTGAGCCTCGCGACCTCGACCTCGGCGCGCAGCACGTCGGACTGCGGTGCCGTGCCACTGGCGTAGCGTGCGTTCGCGGCGGTGACGACGTCCCGTGCGAAGGTGAACTGCTCGTCGACGAGCGCCGACGTCCGCCGACGCTCCTGGAGCATCAGGAACGCGTTGGCCGCTTGCACGCCGACGTCGAGGACGGTCCGCCGCACGTCGGCCCGCAGGCGATCGACGTCCGCCAGGGCCGAGGCGCGGCGGTGCCCACGGATGCCGGACAGTGGAATCCGTTGTTCGATCGTCAGACTCACATCCGCGCCCTCCAACATGAAGGGCAGGTGGTCGAGCGACGGCGACACCATCGGGTCCTCGAGCGCGGACACGATGGCGGGTCTGGCTTCACCTGCCCGCGTCCGCGCACTGGCTGCGTCGATCTCGTCCCTTCGCTCACCGGCGAGGCGCACGACGTCGCTCAGGCTGAGCGGATCTGGCAGCGGAACTGGGGCTTGCGCGATGGCCTGTGACGGCCACGCGCCACACAGCACCAGCGCCGTCACACGCCATAAGACACCGGTCATCATGAACTCCACCTGCTCACCTTGCCGTGCGGCTGTCTTGCCGCCTGCGCGATATAGGTCGCGAGTCGCGACGTCGCAGTGCTCGCGCGTTGCTGACGCCTCGGAAATGCCGCGCGCGATGGCGCGCGAAGTCCAGCATTGAAGGTTGTGGGGTGTTAGCCCCGAAGGCCGCGAGGGGACAGTCTCGAGTCGGACCGTCTGCGGCCGAGGGGATTCAGATCCGGAGGGGTGTGGAGAGCGGGCGCTTCTGGTCGGACGTGCCGGGTTCGGCCCCACGGATCGGACGCACGTGTGACGTCGTCGGCACGAACTCGGAGAAGGCGATAAGCACAGCACCGCCGGCGCCTTTGGCCGAGGCACCTCGGCGAACGTCCTCTCTCAGGAGGGCGGCGGCGCCAAGTGCAGCGTTCTGGCACGACGCGTTGCCGCTGACCTGGGTTGCGGAGCCGTTGTCCTGATGATGGCATCCGTTTGCGGCAGCCGCGTAAGAGTCGCACAGCGCCTTGCACAGCACCGAGGCGCTGGGACCAGCCGCAAACAAGAGCACGACGGACAGGAGGGTTGCTCGAAACACGACTACGCTCGTGTAGGAAGTGGCAAGACAGGTGCCACTCCGCAACGAAGCAAATCCGCCGTAATCGTCAGTTAGTGTTCTCGGCCGACGAGCGCGACCCTGGATCTCGGCGGGTTTTCACCCGGGGTGGCCGAAAATCCCGCGATGTTCGGTTGGCAGGAACAGGCAGCAAACACGGTCGTCGCTCACCGCCCTCGACCGCGGCCAACTCGTCGACCGAGTAGTGCCGCTCGAACGTGGTTTCCTGCGCCTGCATAACGGTCCACTTGGCTCGCGGGCCGGCGCCCGGATCACATCTAGGCACAGGGGCAGCCAGTCAATTGCACAGTCGCGCCCTCGGCGTTGCCCGCCTCGCAGGCGAGAGCCTCCTGGAGCACACACACACCAACGAGGGAGGCTGCAAGATTTCGCTCTCAGATTGCGTGCATCCAAGTAGGGCGAAAACCGCCATTACGCCAGAGGTGTGTTTGGCGGAGAGGGTGGGATTCGAACTCTGTCACATCTTTTGGATTCTGTAACTTACAGATTCCACAATGCCACGATTGCCGTAAATGCCAGCGTTGCCGTGGCGCCGTGCCCGCTATTGCCCGCTGGTTGTGGTTCCGATTCCCCGTGAAACTCGAGTCGTGCGCGAGTCAGGAACGAATACTCACCGGCTGTCCGTCGTCGTTCTACGGGACGACGACCAGCTTGCCGGCGGCACGGCCGGCTTCCATATCGGCGTGTGCTTCTGCAATCTGGTCCAGTCTGTAGACTCGATGAATCGGCACCACAGCCTGACCGGCAGCAACTGCGTCGAGGAACTCTTGCAGCACCGCGCTCGGCAGGTCGGTCGCGTCGCCCCCGTAGGCAGTGAGCCGCACGCCGCGAGGTAAGTACTCAATTGGATAGAAATCGTGCACCGTCCACTCGTTCGACAGCATGCCGGTGAAGCAGACAACTCCGTGGACGCGCACGGCGCGAAGGGTGTCGGGCAGTGTCGGCGTACCGATGAGTTCGAGAGCCGTGTCGACGCCGTCTGAGAAGATCGCTCGCGCCTGCCGCGCCACATTGCCGCCATCATCGATGACGACGTGGTCCACTCCCAGCCTGCGCAGCGCATCCTCCTTTGCCGAGCTGCGCGTCGTCGAGAGCACGGTCATTCCCAGCCGCTTGGCCAGCACGGCGGTGGCCATCCCGACCGACGACGTGCCCCCTCGAATCAGGAGCGATTGACCGCGCTGGGCGTCGAGGCCGACCGTCAGCGAGCCGTGCGCCGTCTGCAGCATCTCCGGAACCGCCCCGAGCACCGCCCAATCGAGCGCACTCGAGAAGGGCACGACCTGTCGGACGGGGACGCAGGTGAACTCGGCGTACCCGCCGTCGAAGGTTCGACCCATGCCGCCCATCAGGGCGGCCACCTGCTGTCCCGTCGAGTATTCTCCCCCGGGACACGCGACCACTGTTCCCGTCGCCTCGATTCCGAGCACCCGAGGAAACGAGACGCCGTGCGACAAGCCGAGGCGTGTATGGAGTTCGGAACGATTCAGCCCGAACGCACGCACCTTTATCAGCACCTGCCCTGCTTGGGGGGTCGGCACTGGTCGGTCCCGAATCTGCAGTGCCTCGGGCAAGCCCGGAGCGTCCAACACTACCGCGCGCATCGTCGTCATGCCTGCCCCATTTCGAAAGTCGTTGCGCCCTCCAGTCGTCCCAACGCACGTAGCAGTGCTCGGTGGAGGCGCCCTCGGCGCGATCGGCGACCGCCACCTCGACGCCGCCCGTCAGGGCGTAGGGGCCGTTCCTGGTGACCGTTACCATCGGCTCGCGATCCTGGTCCCGGTGCTCGACGCCCGTCGAGAGTAGCTGAGGGCCCCAGACGGGCATTTTTTGACCGTGTCGATGATGGCCTCGACTGCGGCGCCGTCGGGATCGATCCAGAGTTCGGTGCCCATCCTGAAGACGGCGGGCAACTCGTCGGTGCATCGACCCGCATGGGCGCAGATGCCCCGGTTGTCGTGGATGGTGAGGCGTGCTCCGGCGTAGTTGTCACGCTTGTCGGCGCTGCCGTCGTTGAGCCGCTTGTCGCTGAAGCCGTTCGTTCCGTGGGTGCCGTCACAAAAGGGTTTGTTGCTCGAGCCACCGCACCGGCACGACGCCACGCCCCGGATGCTCGACCGAGGCTCGCACGTGGAGCTCTGCAGGTGCTGCACCGGCTTCGGGATGAAGTCGGTCAACAGGTAGTACGGCCCGTTCGGCAGCGGAACGACTTGGGTTTCTGGGGGTTCGAACTCATTTGACGAATCTCCTCGGTCGAATCCGCGGTGCGTGTTCGGGCCCGCGGCTGGTTGGTAAACAGGTGCCAGAGCGAACGTTCTTTGTGTCGCCACGGATCCCGCCCGCTTGATTAGGTTCATAAAGAGTCGAAGGCACACGACTAGCCCCGCTGGCGCCCGGCCCACTCGACCAGTTTCGTCGGCTTGATGCCGAACTCACGCTCGAGGCCTTCGATATCGGCCTCGTAGCCAACACGATCGAACCACTCGAGCATCAACGCCATGTCCTCACTAGTTCTTTCGGACCTCTTCGATGGGGACGTGCACGAATTCGATCGGCCGGCCGCCGAGCACGAGCGGCGGCTTCGAGCGCCGACTACTTCACCATCGATCGAAACTCGGGAAGATTGGCGCCGACGATCTCACGCAGCTTCTGGATGCTCTCGAGATGGCGCGGCCCGTTCCCCGTGCCGTTCAGAAACTCCACACTCCCACGCCTGAGCCTGATCAGAATGTGCTGCGGCGCCGACTTCGGCAGGCTCCGGTCATAG
>JANNEJ010001040.1:0-8549 GCA_031378585.1 Acidobacteriota bacterium
CGACGATGCCCTCTTCCGAGAGACTGGTGTCGAAGACGCGCGCAACGCCGTGCTTGGCCTGCAGGCCGAGCGTCACGGCGTGCACGCCGCCCTTGGGACCGACATCCTGGCCAAAGACCACCATGCGGGGATTGAGCGTCAACTCGAGGTCGAGCACCCGTCGCACGGCCGTCACCATGTTCAGCCGCAACCCCTCCGGCCTCGGCACGTCGCTGCCCGACAGTGGCGCTTCGCCGTCCCCGCGCAGGCCACCCTGTTGCTGCGGCTCGGCTTCTGAGAACACGAACCGGGTCACGGCCGCTGGTTCCGAGACGGGCCGTGCCTCGGCGGTCGCGCGCGCGGCTTCAACCTCGACGGCGGCGGCCGCGGCAATGGCGTCCCACTCGGCTGGGCTCATGTGCGAGGGCACGAGAAACGCCCGCAGCTTCGGCAGCGGATCGCGCGCCCACTCGGCGGCCACCACCTCGGGCGACTTGTAGGTCTGCGTGTCCTGGAAGCTGTGCCCTTCAAGACGCGGCACGCGCAGCCGCAGCAGGCACGGGCCGCGCCTCCCGCGCACATGCGCCAGCGCCCGATCGACAAGGTCCAGCGCCTCGGCTGGCTCCGTGCCGTCGCCGTTCAGCACGTGCAGGTGGGCGAAGCTGGCGAGGTTGGCGGCGATGTCGGCGCCAGGGGTTTGAAAACTACCCGGCACCGAGATGCCGTAGCCGTTGTCCTCGATGTAAAACAGCACCGGCAGCCGCTGGGTCGTGGCGATCGTGAGCGCCGACCAGAAGCCGTTGGTGGCGACCGAGGCGTCTCCGCCCAGCACCACACCGATCGCTCGTGCGTAGCCGTCGTCCGCGAGGACCTGCTGACGGTACTCGATGGCCTGCGCCCACCCCACGGTGGGGGTGTACTGCGAGCCGACGCCGCCGCACATCGGCAGCGCTGAGGGACCGAGCGGGTTGGGGTAGTTGAAGACGACGCCGATGTCGCGACCGTCGGAGTAGCCGCCGGCCCGCGCCATCGACGACCCGAGCGCGTCGGCGAGCGGCACGCCCAGCGACAGCAGCAGCGGGCGGGAGCGGTAGTAGCCGCACGCGCCGTCGTGCCGGTCGGTCAGACCCAGGCCGAGAAGAATTTGCGCCAGGTCGTGCCCGCGGGCTGAGAACTGGTACTGGACCTTCTTCTCGGGTACCAGCACCTTCTCTTCGAGGTCGTCGAGGGCGCGCGAGACGTGCAGCAGGCGCACGACCGTGGGCCAGTCGCGGGCGTCGCTGGCCTTCGACACCGGACGGGTTCGTTCAGACACCGAGCTGACCATGCGCCAGAACCCTCCGCCCCGGCCGGGAGCCGCGTGCTCGCCACTCTACGACCGACTAGATGACGGTACACCTGTCGAACGGGATAGTGTTTCCTTTTGTGTCGACCTTAAGGCTCAAATAGGTCTAACAGCACGAGAAGTCGTTAATCAGGGGTAATATTTACCTTCCAGGTGCCGAAAGTAGACAGGACACCGTTTGGAAGGCGAGGCCCCAATGTCTGACACCCCCGAGACGCTCGACGCCCATGAGCGCGCCATCCTGATCGCGCTGCAGGCCAACGGCCGTTACACCGTTCAGGAACTCGCCGCCCTCATCGGCCTGTCGGCCTCGCCGACCTGGCGACGCCTGAAAAGCCTCGAGCAGCGCGGCATCATCAAAGACTACGTGGCGCGCGTCGACGCCGCCAAGATCGGCTATCACGACACGGTGTTTGCGCACGTCACGCTCAGCCAGCATAATCGCGCAGCGATTGGCGCCTTCGAAGACACGATGATGCGCCGGCCCGAGGTGCTGGACGTCTACTCGATGACGGGCGATGCCGACTACCTGATGCGGGTCGTGGCGCGCAGCACGCGCGAGTACGAGCGCTTCCTGAAAGAAGCGGTGTTCACGAGCGTGGCGGTGCAGCAGATCAAGTCGAACTTCGCGCTGCGCGAGATCAAGAGCTCGGTGGCGATTCCGGTCGCCGACGAGTAGGCGGGGGTCGCCACGGCTGCACCATGCTCGACAAGTACATCATTACGCTGCGGCGTCCATCGCGCCACGTGTATCGCGTCACGGAGGTGATCCAGTGAGCCGCAGTGACGAACTCGAGCCCGCGGCGGTGGCCGAGCGTTACGGGCGCCGCCCGATCGACGACCGTTACAGCCTGTTGCGGCCCGACGTCTGGCAAACGGCGCAGGAGCGGCAGCGGGCGATATTGCGGTTGTTCGCCCGTCTAGGACTCTGCGACCTGGCCACGCTGCGCCTGCTCGAAGTGGGCTGCGGCGAGGGCGACAACCTGCTCGAGTTGTTGCGGATGGGCTTTGCGCCCGCCCGCCTGAGCGGCATTGAACTGCTGCCCACGCGCTGCGCGCAGGCGCGCTCGGTGCTGCCCCCCGCGCTCAGGCTGACCGAAGGTGACGCGCTGCGAGCCGATGTGCCCCCGGCGTCGCAGGACATCGTGCTCGTCTCCACCGTCTTCTCGTCGCTGCTCGACGACGGATTCCAGCAGCGCCTCGCCGATGCGATGTGGCAGTGGCTCAAACCGGGTGGTGCGGTCCTGTGGTACGACTTCACGATCGACAACCCGCGCAACGCCGATGTGCGTGGCGTCCCGCTGGCGCGGGTGCAGGAGTTGTTTCCGCACGGCGTCGTCGAGCCCGCGCGGGTGACCCTGGCGCCGCCGATCGCGCGGTTCGTTTGCCGGGCGCATCCGGCCTTCTACACCGTCTTCAACACGCTACCTTGGCTGCGCACGCATCTCTTATGCTGGATCGCGAAGCCGAACCCATGATGCGTGGCTTGCTCCCCGGTACGCTGCCCGAGATCGGCGACGAAGAACTCGCCGGGTGGTCGACCCTCGACGGCCTCGACCTGGCCACTGCCGGGCTGAGGCGTCTTACGCCAAACGCCGACGGGTCGCGCACGCTTGCGCCAAGCCGTGAACCCACGGTATCTTGGCCGTGCCTCGGGGATGTTCCGGTCGTTCGGAACGACCGACATCGATAGCATGCGATCTGTACCGCGGGAAGTGTTGGCTGTTGCGCTTGCGGCGTTGCTCGCCTGGGTCGCGCGGCCCGCCACGAGTGTCGCCCAAGTGGCGACGGTGTTCTATGTGTCGACCGGTCGCGACGCCAGCGACAGCCATTCCTGCACGCAGGCGCGCAACCTCAACACGCCGAAGCGCACGCTTGAGAGCGCGCTGCAGTGCCTGACGGCGGGTGCGACGCTGTACCTCCGGGCGGGCACCTACACGGAGAGCGTCGGCGACGGCGATCACGACTACTCGGGAACGTCCTGGGCCAACGCGACGAAGATCGCGGCGTATGCCGGCGAGACCGTCACGATCAAGGCTCCAATTGGCGCGAACTTCGCCATCCAGATAGGCCGCAGGAGCTATGTGGTCATCGACCGGATCACGGTGGATGGCGCCGGCGTCGTCTACGACGCCGTCAAGCTCAATGGCACATCCCATCATGTCCGCTTCCAGAACGGGTCGATCTACAACGGCACCCGGCAGGGCGTGAACATCCAGGACAGCGCCTACGGCCACGAACTCGTGAACATGAACATCGATGGGAATGGCAGTGGCGGCCTGGATCACGGCGTCTACATCGCAACGGGCAACAACCTCGTCGACGGTTCCCGCATCCACGGCAGCAGCGGCTACGGAGTGCACGTCTACAACGAGTCGTGCGCCTGTGCCAACGGGAACATCGTGCGGAACAATCGCATCTACGACAACAACCTCCGCGCTGAGGGCTATGGGCTGCTCCTGGGCTCCGGATCGGGGAATGCTGCCTACAACAACCTGATCTACGGGAACCATGGCGGCGTCCAGGTAGCGCACGGCGCTCCAAACGGCACCAAGGTCTACAACAACACCGTCTACGACAACCGGAACTGGGCCGGCATCATCGTGCAGGCCGAGGCCGTCGCCACTCAGGTGAAGAACAACATCATCTACCGTTCGCGGGGCGATGCGCTGGTCGGTGGCGGCTCGGGAACGGCGATGGCCAGCAACCTGATCGAGGTCGACCCGCTGTTTGTGAACGCCGCGGCCGGTGATTTCTCGTTGCGCAGCGGCAGCCCGGCCATCGATCGAGGCGCGCCCCTACCGGAGGTGGGCGTCGATTTCAATCGCGGCCCCAGACCCGCTGGTGCCGGTTATGACATCGGCGCGCACGAGCACGGCAGCGTACCGCTGCCAGCCCGGCCGAGTAATGTGCGCATCGTGGTGCCCGGCTGATGTCCGCGCGCGGCCAACGGGAGCCCTCAGACGCTGAGGTGGAGTTCACGGTGCCTCGCCGTCACGCGGTGGGTTGATGCGCCGGCTGGCTCGCGGCCTCGTCTGGATGGCGTACTGCGTCGCCGCCGTGGCGGCTGGTCTGGAACTCGCGGTGCGCATGCTGATGCCGCAGGTGCTGCCCGTCGACGCCCCGCAGATCTATCGCCCAGACGACACCATCGGCTGGCGCCGGAACGCCAACGTCCGCGCGCTGGCCAATACCGGCGATCGCGACGTGCTGGTGTGTACGGATGCCAGCGGCGACCGCGTCTCGTGCACGCAGCCGCATCCTGGCAACTGCGCGCAGCGGATCCTGGTCGTCGGCGACTCGTTTGTCGAGGCCCTCGCCGTGCCTTTCGACGAGACCGTCTGGGCCCGGATCGAGAGGGACACCGGCGCCTGCGTCGATGTCTCGGGCGTCGGCGGGTACGAGCCGAGCCAATATCTCCACGTGCTGCGCGAGCGGGTGCGCAACACCCAGACACGCTACGACGTCGTCGTGGCCAGCATGTTCGTGGGCAACGACTTCGTCAGCGATCCGGAGCGGCTGCCCCCCTCCCAATCGGTCTGGGAACAGCCGGTCCGACTGCTCCCAGAAGGATTCGACGCGGAGGCGCTCGTGCGCTGGCTGCATCCGTACGACCAATGGTTGGAGAGCCGGTCGCACGCCTACGTGGCGCTACGGTTTGCCGTCCGGACCCTGCGCGATCCTGGTGACGTCGGCATCTACGGGCTGCCCATCGCGCTCGTCCGTGACCGGCTGACAGCCACGGTCCTCGACGCCACCACCAGGTCGTTTGCGCTGATGGCCGACGAGGCCGTCCACGCACATGCGGCCTTCGTGGTCACGATTCTGCCGGTGCCGGTGCAGGTCCTCGACCCCGCGGGGACGAAATTGCGGCGGACGTTCCCATCGCTGGCATCCGTGATCGACATGGACCTCGTGCAGACGACCTTCGTGCCCGAGTTGCAGCGCACCGCCGGCGTTGCCTCTGTCGTGGATCTCCTGCCCTCACTCCGCAGGCATGCCACGCCGGAGTATTGGGGGGTGCACGATCAGCACCTGTCGCCCCGCGGCCACGAGGCGTGGTTTGCCGTTCTCGGACCGGCGGTACGCGTGGCACTGGCTGGACGGGCGCGCTGAGCATGTGGGTCTCGATCGACCCAGACGCGGCCGCGTGGGGTTAGTCCGGCCGTCCGGCCGCAGGGGCCTCGGCGGCGGTGCCGAGGCGTGCGAGTGCCGCCGCCACTACCGCGTCAAGGAGCCACCTGAGGCGGCGGGCAACCGGGCGCTCCACATACCGGAACACCGCAAACGCGGCCGCGACGGCACTGGCGGTGACGAGCCCGAGCAGCAGGTACCTGTCAACGTGCGGCCCGAACGTCTCGAACACCGTGTAGCTCAGACGCTGATGCAGCAGGTAGAGGGGGTAGGTGAGTCCGCCCAGAACGGCGAAACGGGGCGACCGCAGCGAGACCGTCCAGTCCGCGGCGATCAACGCGAACACGAGGAAGAAGCTCACCAGGACCAGCACGAGGATCGTGGGATCCATGCCCACCCCGAGTTGCCGGACCTCGTCTGCCGACACCACGAGGGCCTTCTGCACGGCCATCAGGCACGACAGGCAGACGACCGCCACGGAGTACCCGTCCCACTGGCGGCGCTGCCGCACGAGATAGAACATCGCTCCCGCAATGAAGTAGCCGCTCCAGTCGGTGAAGAGGAGCCGATTCGTGACCGGCGTGGTCACGACGTCGTAGTGTGCCAGCAATGAGATCGCGAGCCATCCTCCAAGCAGCTCGCGGGTGTAGCCGAGCATTCCAGTCAGGAGCAACACGAAGACCAGCAAGTAGAAATGCAGCTCGACCAGCAACGACCAGTAGACCCCGTCGACGTATTCGATACCGACCAGGGGGCTGATCATCGTGAGGTTCGCGAGATACTGGCCGAGTGAGACACTGAATGCGGAATGCGGAAGGGCGAGCAGGCCAAGGTAGGTCGCCGTGCAGCAGACCCAGTAGGCGGGATAGAGACGGACCGCGCGAGCGACCACGAACTGCAACGGCGTGCTGTTCTGGGCCGTCATCAGAATCACGAACCCGCTGATGATGAAGAACAGATTGACCCCGAGTCCGCCGTAGCGCGAGACCACGCTCAGGGCCTCGAACGACACAGGGCTGAGCCCGGATGCCGGGCCGAAGAAGGTGAAATGGTAGGCGAGGACGAACGCCGCGGCGACGAATCTGAGCAGATCGATCTCGTGCAGGCGCTCGCGGCCGCCGGGTTCGGTCGAGCCCCTCATGCGGGCGTGACGCCGGAATGAGTGAGCGTGCTCGAGTGCGCGGCGCATGGTTCTATCTGTGTCTCCTGCTCGGCGTATGGGCGATGGTCTGGCGGTTCGCCGATGACGCCAGCGCGGCCACCGTGGTGGCCTTCGGCCCGCGCTGGGTCTGGGGCGTGCCCCTGTGCTGGTTCCTGCCGCTTCCAGGACGCCGGCTGAGCCTGCCCTTTGCGCTGTCTGCGCTCGTCGTTCTCGGGCCCATCATGGGCTTCGTCGCGGCGGGCGCGTCGGCCCGCACGCCAGTCTCGGACGGGCGAGGGGTGAGGCTGATTACCGCCAATCTGGGCTCGAGGCTGCTGGTCCCGTCCGAGTTCGCGAACCTGGTCAGCCGTCTCCATGCGGACGTCGTGCTGATGCAGGAGTGCACCGAACGCGCGGAACAGGCCTTCGCCGCAAGCGAGTGGTCCTTCCACACCGATGACGGATTGTGCCTGGGCAGCCGCCTGCCCGTGGAAGAAGCGGTCGTCCGCTATCGACAGGACGAGTCCGGCCACGGCGCCTTTGGCGCGCGCTACCGTCTGCGTCTTGGCGACGCGCGGCTCGATGTCGTGAACATGCATCTCGACACGCCCCGCGACGGCATCATGTCGCTCGTAAGGGGCACGGAAGGGCTGCCTGGGCTGCAGGCCGCCATCGCGCAGCGGCGCGAGCAGTCGCGACGCGTGCGCAGGTGGCTGGCCGATGCCGACCAGGCCACCCTCGTCGTCGCCGGGGACTTCAACCTGGTGGAGGAAAGCGCAATCTACCGGGAGTCGTGGGGACACCTGCAAAACGCCTTCTCTGCCGCCGGTCTTGGTTGGGGCTACACAAAGCGAGAGAACTGGCTGCTGGCGGCGCGCATCGACCATGTGCTGGTCGGGCCCAGATGGCACGTGACGCGCGCCTGGGTCGATGCGGCGAATGGCTCAGACCATCGGCCGCTGGTGGTCGACCTCGTGCTCACTCGCTGAGGCCGGGCCATCCGCGGCGCCGCGGTGAGCAGCAACGCCCGAGATCAGCTCCGCGTACAGGTCAGCGAGCTGCCCGGCGACGGCCAGATGCGACAGCGACGCCATGTGGCTTCGGCTGTGGATCGGTTCACGGTTCCGCGCCACACGGGCCAGCTTGTCGGCCAGATCGTCGGGCGCTGGTGCGGCGAGGTGGCAGCCGGCGATGCCGCTAGTGCGCTCGGCCACGTCACCCACATCGACCGAGACGACCGGCACGTTGCACGCCAGCGCCTCCTTGACCACGGTGGGCGATCCCTCGTGAAGCGAGGTGAGCAGGAGGACGTCGCTGGCATTGACCCACGTCGGCACACCGTCGTTGGGAATCCCTGCCAGGTGATGCAGCGCTGCCGGCACCCCCGAGGCGATCAGGTGCTCGACGGCGGCGGCCGCGAGCGCGGGTCGCTTGACCGGGTCACCGCTGTTGGCCGGAAACAGCACGTGAAACTGCCGAGGGTTCCATCCGAGCTGGCGTTGGCAGGCTGCGCGGTCCATCGGCACGAACCGGTCCAGATCGATGCCACAGGGGATGATCCGCACCTTGGAGGCGGAAATCGACGGCGGCAGGGCCGCTGCCACGACTCGTGAGACCGCCACGACACCGGTCGCGCGGGCCGCGGCCCGCTGGGAAGCGAGCACACCGACCTGGGCGCCGATCCTCCGGCGCAGCCCCGAAAGGTGCTCCCCCAGGACATCCGAGCCATGAAAGGTCACGACGGTGGGCTGCGTCCACGCGCGCCGCAGCGCCCGCTCGGCCATGACGCCCCCGTACATGATGTGCACCACATCCACCGGCAGGCGGAGCGCCCGGTCGATCGCCGGATTCATCTCGAAGTAGGCCCGCATGCCCCTGGCCACGCGATCGATGAACAACACGTCGACATCGAGGCCGATGCGGCGCAGGCCGAGCACCTGCTGCTCGACG
>JANNEJ010001047.1:0-8674 GCA_031378585.1 Acidobacteriota bacterium
GTTCCCGATGCATCTGTCCGATCTGTTCGGCGACCAGCAAAGCGACCTGGTCACGTTCCCAGACCCCACCAGCGACATCCCGAGTGGCTCTTTGGGAGCCCAATCCGTGGTGCTTGCGGGCGGGTGTTTCTGGTGCACCGAAGCCGTGTTCCTGCCGCTCGACGGTGTGCAAGCGGTCGTGTCCGGCTATATCGGCGGCGAAGCCGGCACCGCAAATTACCAGGCGGTCTGCAGCGGCTCGACCGGCCATGCCGAAGCCATCCAGATCACTTTCGACCCGGCCGTCGTCACCTTCGGCCAATTGCTCAAGGTGTTCTTCTCGGTCGCGCACGACCCGACGCAGCTCAACCGGCAAGGCGGCGACCGCGGCACCCAGTACCGGTCGGCCGTCTTCCCCGCCGACGGCGAGCAAACGGCCGTTGCCGAGGCCTACATCGCGCAGTTGAATGCCGCGGAGGCATTCCCCTCGCCGGTTGTCACGACGGTGGAATCCGCGGGACCGTTCTACGCGGCCGAGGGATATCACCAGAACTTCGCCGCCCGGAACCCGGCCCAGCCGTACGTGGCCGCCGTGGCGTTGCCGAAGGTGGACAAACTGCAGAAGTACTTCGGCGACCGCCTGAAGCGCCCCTGACGCGGCGCGGACCGCTGCCGCCGTTCGATCCGACGGGCCTGCCGTTTGGAGGCTCCGCGGCGCCGGCGCGAGCCAGCCCGGGAACCCCAGGAGCCGGGACCCGTCTGCTGCGTGCAAGGAGTATCAAGCCGTGAATGTGCTACGCAGCGCAAAGTTCCTGGTGAAGGCGCCCCTGATTCTGGCGTTTCTCTTCGTCATCAATCTGCTGACCTCGCCAGGACACTGGTGGATACAGTGGCCCGCACTGGGCCTGGGCATCGCCTGGGTGCTGAGTCTGTTCCGAGTGCTCCGGACGGTGGTGCTCGCGGGTGGACTCGCCGCCCTGGCGGCCGTCTTGATGCGCCGGCGGGCGTAGCCGGCACGGCGCAACTGCTAGCAGCCGGGGGTGCCGGGCGGGCACTTGGACGTGCCGTCCGGCAACGCAACGCGCTGCAGTTCCGCCCACCGCCGACGTTCCCGTTGTCTCGTCATCATCGCGCGTCCCCTGAGGACTAGGTGCAGACCTGAGTTCGCCAGCGCCTACGGCACCTCGATTGGCAACGCCGCTCCGTAGAGCATGGTGCGGTCGTTGTCGCGCGCGGCCCACGTAAGCAGCGTGCCCATGTCCTTCACCACTGGCGCGTCGTGAACGGTGGCGCCGTTCACCGTGATCACGACCGGCGCTAAAAAGTCCACCACGTCGGGCGAGAGCAGCAGCGTGAAGCGCGCGACGCCGCGCGTGCGCACCTCGAAGCGGTTGCCACTGCGCGTGACGTTCACCCGGCCCGACGGCCGCCCCCGCGAGTACAGCTTCCGCTCGGGGCCGCGCCGGACTTCGGGCGGGAACGGCCCGCGCAACGCCTCGATGTGGCCGTCCCGATCGACCGTGATGTCGATCTTGCCGCCGCTAGCCCGGTCGAACGCGGCAAGAATCTCAGGCAAGTCTCCCACCGGGCGGTCGTCGATCTCTACGATCTTGTCGCCCGCCAGCAGCCCCATCAACTGGGCGTCGGAGCCCTGCACCACCTGCACGATGCGCGTGCCTTTCTCTTTGCGCGAGTCGCCGCGAATCCCGAAATCGGCGTCGAACCGCTCCGAGAACGTGTTCACGTCGGCCAGCGGTACGTCCGAGGGCCGGGCGCCCAGTCGGTCGATCACGAGCCACTGCACGCGGTTGTAGCGGTCGACGCGCTCGGTCTCCCACGAGAGCAGGGCCGGGTGCGGGGCACGCGGATGCTCGTGCACGAACGCCTCATACTGGCCGCGCTCGCTGACCCACCAACTCGTGTCGTGTCCGCCGGTCGTCTGCGGCCGAAAAGTCATCGACACGCCGGCTGTGTCGAGCAGCTCGAGATAGGACGCAATCCGCGCCGCGGGGTACTTGGGATCGTTCACCCCGTTGACGACGAAGAAAGGACGGTTGACGAGGTTCGAGATGTACAGCTGCCCGTCAGCCCGCACCGACGGATTCGCCAGCACCCCGGGACTGCCGATGAGCGGCAGGAACGACGCGAAGACCGTCGGTGCCTTCATGGCCAGATAGAAGGTGCCCGTGCCGCCATCCGACGTGCCGGTGAGGTAAATGCGCGACTCGTCCACGTTGTACTGCCGCTTTACGCGATCGATGAGCGACAGGATGTTGTCCACTTGCGGACCCTGCCACCACGCCGCGTCGGCCCACCCGAACGGATGGATGTAGATTTGCGGCTCGCCCTTGATGCGATTGTCGCGGCGGCGACGACCTTCTTCCGGATCCTGACGACCCACTCCGCCGTGCAATTGCACGCGCACCGGCCAGGCTCGCGACGGCTCGTACTCCTCGGGCACGTCGATGAAGTTGTCGAAGGCCACGCCGGCCTGCGCGGTGCCGCGCATCGCGCGCTCGCCCACCGAGGCCTTGGCGTAGGGCCGCCCGCGCTTCAACACGGCCCAGGCGGCGTCGAACTCCACGCCGGCCTTCAACAGCTTCTCCGCTTCCTTCGCCGCGTCTCTGGGCGAGTCCGCACGCCAGAAGGCCTGCCAGAGCGCGTCGACGGCCGCGGTCTGCGCGTCGAGTGGGGCGAGCCACACAACCAGCACCCAAGCCAGCGCTGCGACCAGCGCCAATATGCGACCTGAAACCGCGAACGAGGGCATCTGTGTCATCGGTCCTCGCTCCCGCGAGGCGCGCGCGGCGAATTGGACGTATTCTGACCGGGCCGGCGCGCTTCGCCAAGCCCCCCGCCCTGCCCACCGTGACGCCGTCCACCCCGCTCCGCACCGCCCTGGCCGCGCTCGGCACGCTGCTGGCCGCATGGTCCGGCGTCGTGTGGCTCACCGGCGGTGTCATGTTTGCCGTCGGCGGCGTGCGGGTGTCGTCGCGCAGCGCGGCACGCCCGGCGCTGCTGGCCGCCGTGTGCGTGGCCGCGTGGCTCTGGGGACAGTCGGCACAACAGCGGCGACACCTCGTCGCGCTGGCCCGGCATCGCGGCGACCGCTCCGCGCCCGCGGCGGCCGCAGTGCTGGCCGTGTCCGTGGCCGTGACCTCGGCGGTGTTGGGCGGCCACGTCGCGGGTGGCGCCGATGCGAGCGGCTACATCAGCCAGTCGCGCCTCTGGGCGGAAGGGCGCCTGCGGGTCGCTGCGCCTGACGTGGCGCAGGCCGACTGGCCGACGCGCGGATGGCTGGTCGCGCCCCTTGGGTATGCCCCGTCACATGTGGCCGGGGAACTCGGCCCGACCTATGCGCCAGGACTACCGTGGCTCATGGCCGCCGGCGCCGCAGTGATGGGCGAGGCCGGGCGCTACATCTGGACCCCGCTCTTTGCCGGCCTGCTCGTGTGGGGCACCTTTCTGCTGGCGCGGCGTGAAGCGCCCCCACTGGTGGCGCTCGCCGCGGCTCTGCTCGTGGCCGCGAGCCCGCCGGTGCTATTTGCCGCCATGCAGACGATGAGCGACCTTCCGGCGGCCGCACTCTGGCTCGCCGCCCTGCTCACCCTCGCCTCCCCTCGGCCGGCAGGCCGGCTCGCGTCGGGAGCGTTGGCCGCGCTGGCCCTGGTCGTGCGTCCCAATCTCGTCTTCGCCGCAGGCGCCGTGTGGGTGGCGGATATCGCGGCCGACAGCGCGCGGCCCACCGAGGGTACGCCGGCCGCGGCGACCGACAACACGCGCCGCGCGCACCTCACTCGCGCGGCCTGCTGGGCGGCGCCGGTGGCGATTGCGGCGCTCGCCATTGCCGCCGTGAACACCGCCCTCTGGGGATCACCGGCGGCCTCCGGCTACGGGGCAGCTGAGGACCTCTTCCGCACCGCCCACGTGCCCGGCAATCTTGCGCGCCTGTGGCGGTGGACGGTCGAGACGGGCGGCTATTGGACGATTGTCGGACTCGCCGGGCTGACCTGGACCGCCGTCGCGCGGGACCGGCGCCGCGCCTGGCCCGCCGCTGCGTTTGTGGGCGCCGTGGCGACAAGCTATGTCGTTTACGCCGTCTTCGAAGAGTGGTGGTATCTGCGCTTCTATCTGCCCGCATGGCCGATACTGGCCGCAGCCGCGGCCTGGACCGCCTGGCGGGCGCTGGCGCGCTGGTCGGACGACATCGCGGCCCTGGCCGTCGCCGCGGCGGCCGTAGTCATCGGCGCCGGAGGCATCACGACGGCCGGCGCCGTCGGCACGTTCGATCTCTGGAAGGGCGAACAACGCTACGCCGCCGTGGCCGCGTACGTGGAGCGCGAGGCGCCGCCGACGGCCGTGGTGTTGAGCGTGCAGCACAGCGGCGCGATTGCCTACTACGCGCGTCGCACCATTGGCCGGTGGGACTACGTGGCACCCGATGGTCTCGACGCGTTCTGCGCGCGTCTTGCCGCCGACGGGCGCGACACGTGGCTGGTCGTGGACGACTGGGAGGAGGCTCCATTTCGGCAGCGCTTCGCCAGCAGCGCTCGTGGGCGCCTCGACTGGGCGCCGCTTGGTGAAGCCCGCGTCGGCACGGCGCGCGTGCGCGTCTACGATCTGACGACGCCCACCCGCGCGATGGGCCCGGCGCTCATTCCGGTCACCACCGCGACGTCGTGGCCCTGGGCCCGGATCCACGCGCCCGCCACGGCGAAGTAAGATCGCGCCAGTGACGCGCGCACGTTCTTCAGGAATCGCTCTGCTCGCCTGCCTGGTCGTCGCTGCGGCCGGCTGGGCGTCGCGCGCGGAACTCGACGAGATGGTCGTAGACGGCGTTCGGCAGCGCCTCGCTCTCGTTCCATCGTGGCAGCCCGCGGTGGCGTTCCTCGCCCTGGCGGTCTTGGGGACGATTGGCCTGGCGGTGCTGGCCGGGCGGGAGCGCCCGCGTGGTGCGGACACCACCAGCGTCGGCGCACGCGTGCTGCCGCTGTTTGGTCTGCTGGCGCTCGTCGTGCCGTACCTGCCCGTCCTCCCGGACTGGTGGCCCGCGCTGCAGGCTCTGGCCGGTCCTGGAGGCTGGGTCGTCTGGGCACTCGTGGCGGCCCAGATGCTCTGGACGCTCTGGCCGTCGCTTGCTCCCATCACTACGTGGATCGCGGGCCGGCGCCTGCAAACACAGACCATCGCGATCTTCGTCGCCACGGCGGCCGCCTCCACCATCGGTGCCACACGGCTCACGCACACGGTGCTGTTCCCGTCGGGAGACGAGCCGCACTACCTGGTGATGGCCCAGAGTCTATGGCGCGACGGCGATCTGAAGATCGAGAACAACCACACGCGCGGCGACTACCGGGAGTACTTCGGGAAAGAACTCGCGCCGCACTTCCTCACGCGTGGCACGGATCGCGAGATCTACTCCGTGCATCCGGTGGGCATGCCCCTGCTTATCACGCCGGTGTTCGCGGCCGGCGGCTACGACCTGGTCGTGGCGTCCTTCATTCTCATGGCCGCCATCGCCGCCACGGTGGCGTGGCGCTGGGTGGGCGCGATGACCGGTGCTCCCGGCCCAACCACGCTGGCGTGGGCGGCCATTGCCTTCTCGGCGCCGTTTCTGATCAACAGCTTCACGATCTACCCGGAGATCCCGGCCGGACTGGTGGCCACGCTGGCGGTGATGCTGACGCTGCGGCCAGCGGCGGATCGACGGCCGCAGCACGATGTGGCAGTGAGCGTGCTCGCCGGTCTGTTGCCCTGGTTGAGCAGCAAGTACGCGCCGATGTCAGGCGTCATCCTGACCGTGGCGTGGGCCCGCGTGTGGTGGCCGCTGCACCGCGGCGAGCGCCCCGACCGCAGCGTGGCGTCGCTCGTACGCCTTGGCGGGCCCTACGCGCTGAGCGTGCTTGGCTGGTTCTCGTTCTTCTACGCCTACTGGGGTAAGCCGTGGCCGAGCGCGCCCTACGGCCGCATGCTCCAGACCGAACTGGCCAACACGTTCTTCGGCGTGCCCGGCCTGTTCTTCGATCAGGAATACGGGCTGCTGGCCTATGCCCCGGCCTACGTGCTCGCAGGTTTCGGTCTATGGACGATGGCGCGTCGGCCCGGTGCGCTGCGCCGAGTGGCCCTCGAAATCACGCTCATCGTGGCGGCGCTGGCCTTTACAGTTGGTGCGTTCCGGATCTGGTGGGGCGGCTCGGCGGCGCCGGGACGGCCGATGGTGTCGGGCCTGCTGATCCTGATGCTGCCCATGGCCGTGCAGATCGGATCGACGGCCACAGTACCGGCGCGTCGCGCCGCGCAGCATGTGCTCGTGTGGCTCGGCGTGGCCGTGAGCGGCATTCTCCTCGTGGCGCAAGACGGCTTGCTCGTGAACAACGGCCGGGATGGCACGTCGTCACTGTTCGAGTGGCTGTCGCCGCGCTGGCCGCTCTGGCAGCTGGCGCCGAGCTTCATCGCGCACGAGGCGTCGCGCGCGCTGCTCGATGCGACCGTCTGGCTCGCGGCGGTGGTGGCGGGATCGTGGGGCCTCGGGCGTCTGCGCCCAGCGTCGCGAGGCGCGGCGGCGCTCGCCGCGTTAACCGGCGCTGCCGCGGTGCTGGTGCTCGGCGCGGCCGGTATGCCCGCCTTGCCCGCGCACCCCCTGCCGCTGTCAGACATCAACCTGGCAGCACGGTCGCGGCTGTCGGCGCTCGATACATTCGATCGGGTCACGCGTCCGCTGGCGGTCCGTTATGCGCCGCTGCGCGTGTCTGGCCTCGGCGGCGATCTCGAGTCGTCGCTTGCCGTGCGCGTGACGCCCGGCCTGCGGCCGGAGCCGCAGCCCGTGCGGGTCTTGCACAACGGTCGCTTCTCGCTGCCTGCCGGACACTATCGGGTCGTCGTCCGCTGGGACGCCCGCGATCCGCTGCCAGCACGCGCCGGGTCGACCATCGCGCTGCAGGTCGGACGCATCGGCAATCCGCTGCGCACCTGGACGGTCACGCCGGCGCCTGGCGGCACGTGGCAGGACGAGTTCTGGCTGCCGGTCGATGCGGGATTCGTCGGCTTCCGAGGGACGGCCGAGATCGAACGCTCGATCGCCGAACTGCGCATCGAGGCGATCGATGTCGTGGATGCGGGCGCGCGCACCGCCACGCCGCAAGTGCTGGCGGCCGCCGTCTTCGGTACGCTGGTCGTGGCGTTCCACGACGAGCAGCTGTATCCCGAAGCCAACGGCTTCTGGACCACCGGAGAACGCCTGGCCCGCGTCACGATCGCGTGCGCCGATGGCTGCCGCTCTGGTGTCCTGCTGCGCGTCCACAGCGGCAAACGGCCTAACCACCTGCACCTGGCCACTCACGGATGGGAGCACGACGTCGATCTCACCGGCGAGCAACTCGTCGACGTGCGCGTGCCGCCACCAGCGGCCGGGAGCATCATCCTGCTCGAGGCGCGAACGACGACGGGATTTGTTCCCATCGAAATCGACCCGTCCATTCGTGACCGTCGTTACCTGGGCGCGTGGATCGAGCCCCGAGTGCCACCCGAGGAGTCACGTTGATGTCGATTGCGGACCTTCGCAGAGACTACCGCGCGCGCGCGCTGTCGGAACGCGACGCGCACCCCGACCCGATCGAGCAGTTTCGCGAGTGGCTCGACGACGCCGTGCGCGCCGAGTTGCTGGATGCCACCGCGATGACGCTTGCCACCGCGTCGCCGGACGGCGTGCCGGCCGCGCGCATCGTGCTGCTCAAGGACGAGGGCGCCGAGGGCTTCGTCTTCTTCACCAATTACGAGAGCGCCAAGGGCGCGCAGCTCGAGGCGAACCCACACGCATGCCTGGTGTTCTTCTGGGCTGACCTCGAACGTCAGGTGCGCGTGACCGGCACGGTGACGCGCGTGGACGCCGCCCAGAGCGATGCGTACTTCGCTTCGCGGCCGCTCGACAGCCAGATCGGCGCGTGGGCGTCTCCGCAGAGCCAGGTGATTGCGAGCCGCGACGTGCTCGAGCGCGAGACCGCCGCCACCGCCGCGCGTCGCGCCGGGGGCGCCGTACCCCGCCCGCCCCACTGGGGCGGCTACGCCGTGGCGCCCGAGACCATCGAGTTCTGGCAAGGCCGCTCGAACCGCCTGCACGACCGCCTGCGCTATCGACGCACCGGCCCCACCTGGGCAATCGACCGCCTCGCGCCTTAAGCGTGACGGGTTGTCACTGGGCCTGTCACCGGAACGATTCCGAGCGTCGCAGGAGCTGCAACCGGCACAGGGTGGGGATTTGGCTCACACGGCCTGTCGCCCATGAAGAGCCGCCACTACCCTTGTCAAGTAGGGGTCTGACCCCAATGGCACGAGTTTCGCGCCGGCGGGGTCAGACCCCTTTGCCACTCCTTTGCCACTTGCAGCGCAGAATCTACCATCTCATGACGCCCTCGCCGATGCGCACGGCAGCGCCGCCGACGTGCACCCGATCGACGTCACCGGCCGCCGAGATCGCGACGCGCGCACACAGCCGGCTCGGTCGTCCCATCGCCACCCCCTGCAGGCTCACGATGTCAGCAGCCGCCGACGCCGGCACGACGCCGTGGTCGACCAGATACACGGCCAGCGGTCCCGTGGCACTGCCGGTCGCGGGATCCTCGACCACCCCGGCCTCCAACGCGAACATGCGCGCATACACGGTGGCGCCGTCAGCGGCCGGCTCCGCGCTGAACACGAA